>NZ_CFHWOM010000027.1:0-22558 GCF_984391705.1 Vibrio sp.
CTGACATTGCACTTTTACAGCAAGTGAATTATTCAAAAATATTGGAGGGAACACGCACAAAGCCCTCCATGATTATACGAGCGCTTCTGCTCATTATGGCTTTGTCGACGAACCAATCTTGTTCAGTTTGTGTTGCAGCAGCGCCTACTTTTAAGGTTCCAGAAGGATGACCAAAGGTCACTGAGTCTTTTTGCCCACCTCCCGCCGCGAGATTAACCACCGTACCAGGAACGCAAGCCGCAGAGGCTATCGCCACCGCTGCGGTGCCCATCATTGCGTGGTGTAACTTACCCATGGATAAAGCGCGAACCAGCAAATCCACGTCACCTTTCTCGACTTGGCTGCCACTTGACGCGACATAAGATTGAGGCGGTGAAACAAACGCAATTTTAGGTGTGTGTTGGCGGCTTTGTGCTTCTTCTATCCTTTCAATCAGGCCCATTTTTAATGCGCCATAAGCTCGAATAGCTTCAAACTTAGCCAAAGCGGCATCATCATTATTGATGTCATCTTGAAGCTCTGTCCCCGTATAGCCCAGGGCTTCTGCATCCAGAAAGATAGTCGGTATCCCAGCGCTAATAAACGTCGCGTTGAAGGTGCCAACGCTTGGCACATCAAGCTCATCAGTCAGGTTCCCTGTTGGAAACATACTGCCTTCACCACCAGACGGTTTCTCGAAGTCCACTTGAATTTCCGCGGCAGGAAAGGTGACACCATCAAGCTCAAAATCACCGGTTTCTTGAACCATGCCATTGACGACTGGCACATGAGCGACAATCGTTTTCTCGATGTTAACTTGCCAAATACGAACCTCAATAATGCCGTTCTCTGGTAGGCGTTCTTGCTCAATCAATCCAGCATGAATAGCAAACGGACCAACAGCAGCGGACAAGTTGCCACAGTTTCCACTCCAATCCACAAATGGCTTATCGATGGACACTTGTCCAAACAGATAGTCGACATCGTGGTCTGGCTTTTGGCTCTTGCTCACAATGACAGTTTTGCTGGTGCTAGAAGTTGCCCCTCCCATACCATCAATCTGCTTAGCATAGGGATCAGGGCTGCCTATCACTCGCAGTAACAAATCATCTCGGTGTTTGCCTGCCACCTGCGCCTCTAAGGGTAAGTCTTGCAAACTAAAAAACACCCCTTTACTCGTACCGCCACGCATGTAGGTGGCCGGGACTTTCATTTGACTCGGAATCGAAACATTCATAGTCATCTCCTGATAAGCCGTTACTGGGCTAAAAAGTCTTGAGCAAAGCGCTGCAACACGCCACCAGCGTTATAGACCAGCACTTCATCAGCAGTATCCAGTCGGCATGTGACTGGCACATCCATTTTTTCACCGCTTGTTAGCGTAATCACTAGGGCTAAATCCTTACCTGCCTCAATTTGGCCAATCACGTCGTAAGTTTCCGTGCCATCTAAGTTAAGGGTATTGCGATTCACTCCAGGCTTAAATTGCAGCGGCAAAACGCCCATACCAACGAGATTTGTGCGGTGGATGCGCTCAAATCCTTCTGCGACGATTGCTTCGACGCCTGCTAGCCTTACGCCCTTCGCGGCCCAGTCACGAGATGAGCCCTGACCGTAGTCTGCGCCAGCAACGATAATTAGCGGCTGCTTACGCTGCATGTAGGTTTCAATGGCTTCCCACATCCGCGTGACTTGGCCTTCTGGCTCTACTCTTGCGAGTGAACCTTGTACGGTTTCACCCTTCTCTTTGACCATTTCATTAAACAGTTTTGGATTAGCGAAGGTCGCTCTCTGCGCGGTTAAATGGTCGCCTCGGTGAGTCGCGTAGGAGTTGAAGTCTTCTTCAGGCACGCCCATGCTGGCAAGATATTCCCCTGCTGCACTGCTGGCTAAAATGGCATTAGAGGGAGATAAGTGGTCGGTAGTAATGTTGTCACCTAATACCGCTAACGGACGCATTCCTGATAGGGTTCTTTCACCCGCTAACGCGCCTTCCCAATAAGGTGGGCGGCGAATATAGGTACTCATAGGACGCCAATCATAGAGTGGGCTCTGGCTCTTCTCACCTTCATCCAGTTTAAACATCTGAATGTAAACTTGGTTGAATTGCTCCGGTTTAACATGCTGGCCAACTACCGCATCTATTTCTTCATCACTCGGCCATAAGTCATTAAGATAAATCGGTTTGCCGTTGGCATCTTGGCCTAGCGCATCTCTTTCAATATCAAATCGAATTGTTCCAGCCAACGCATAAGCAACAACCAGAGGTGGTGAAGCCAAGAATGCTTGCTTGGCATATGGGTGGATGCGTCCGTCAAAGTTACGGTTGCCCGATAACACCGCTGTAGAGTAGAGGTCTCTATCGATGATCTCTTGCTGAATTTTCGGATCTAACGCACCGCTCATACCGTTACAGGTCGTACAAGCATAGGCCACAATACCAAAGCCCAATTTCTCTAGCTCTGGCAGTAGTCCTGCTTCTTCGAGGTAAAGCTTGGCGACCTTTGAGCCCGGTGCAAACGAAGATTTCACCCAAGGCTTGCGCACCAGCCCCAGTTCATTGGCTTTCTTAGCCACCAAACCGGCGGCCACCACGTTTCTTGGGTTGCTGGTGTTTGTACAAGAAGTGATGGCAGCAATGATCACAGCACCGTCTGGCAGCTCACCTTCTCTCTCCTGCCACTCGCCCGATATTCCACGGGATTGAAGCTCAGAGGTTGGCAATCGACGATGCGGGTTAGACGGCCCAGCCATATTACGAGTCACTGATGAGAGATCAAATTCAAGCACACGCTCATATTGAGCACTCTCTAAGTCGTCTGCCCAAAGTCCGGTTTGCTTCGCATATTGCTCAACCAAAGCCACTTGCTGATCATCACGCCCCGTCAATTTCAGGTAATTGATCGTCTGCTCATCGATGTAGAACATGCCAGCGGTCGCGCCGTACTCAGGGGTCATGTTCGAGATAGTCGCGCGATCGCCAATCGTCAAATCACGAGCGCCTTCACCATAGAACTCCAAGTAAGATGACACCACACGTTCTTGGCGAAGAAACTCAGTGATCGCCAATACGATATCGGTCGCGGTGATCCCCGGTTGGCGTTTACCTGTCAGATGTACACCCACGATATCAGGCAGTCTCATCATGGATGGGCGACCTAACATCACGGTTTCCGCTTCAAGACCACCTACCCCTATGGCAATGACGCCCAGTGCATCAACATGGGGCGTATGACTATCAGTACCCACGCAGGTATCTGGGTAGGCTATGCCCTCTTTCGCTTGCACCACAGGCGACATTTTTTCTAGGTTAATCTGGTGCATGATGCCATTGCCAGCGGGAATAACGCTGACGTTTTCAAACGCGGTTTTACACCATTCAATAAAGTGGAATCTGTCTTCGTTGCGACGCTCTTCGATAGCTCGGTTCTTTTCAAACGCATCAGGTTCAAACCCGCCGTGTTCAACAGCCAATGAATGATCGACGATGAGTTGAGTCTCAACCACTGGATTGACCTTGGCCGGATCTCCACCTTGCTCAGCAATGGCGTCGCGCAAACCCGCCAAATCAACCAAAGCCGTTTGACCTAAGATATCGTGGCAAACCACGCGTGCTGGATACCAAGGAAAGTCGAGATCGCGTTTGCGCTCAATAAGCTGCTTCAGGCTATCGGTAAGTGTCGCTGGCTCACAACGACGCACCAATTGCTCAGCAAGCACTCGGGAGGTATAAGGCAACGTATCATACGCGCCGGGAGAGATGTCATTTATGGCTTCTCGGGCATCAAAATAGTCTAAATGAGTGCCCGGAAGCGATTTTCGGTACTGTTTATTGATATTCATGCGATGCTTCCAATGCAATTCTGATTGCTAGCCAAGCCTCATACCTATCGATACAAGGCTGCTTGCTCTTTGATTAACGCTGTTCGATTGGAACCCAATCTTGATGATCTGGGCCTGTGTAGTCCGCACTTGGTCGAATGATTCGGTTGTTTGCTCGCTGCTCGTACACGTGTGCAGCCCAACCTGTGAGACGGCTCATCACAAAAATTGGCGTAAATAATTTGGTTGGAATATCCATGAAGTGATAGGCCGAGGCATGGAAAAAGTCCGCATTACAGAACAGGCCTTTTTCACGCTTCATTACAGATTCCACTCGCTCAGACACCGCGTAGAGATGGGTATCACCCACTGCATCTGACAGCTCTTTAGACCAACGTTTTATCAGCGCATTGCGAGGATCACTTTCGCGATAGATTGCATGGCCAAAGCCCATGATCTTCTCTTTGTTTTCCAGCATTCGCATAATATTGCTTTCAGCCTCTTCCGGCGTCAGCCAATTTTCGATCATCTCCATCGCGGCTTCATTAGCACCGCCATGTAATGGGCCTCGCAATGTTCCAATTGCTCCGGTAATGCAAGAATGAATATCGGATAGAGTGGAAGCACAGACACGTGCCGCGAACGTTGACGCATTAAACTCATGCTCTGCGTACAAAATTAACGAGCAATGCATCACTTGCTTATGAAGCTCACTTGGCGCTTTATCTGTCAGCATTTTTAAGAAATAACCGCCAATGCAATCTTCACTCTGATCTTGAGTGTCGATGCGAACGCCATCGTGACTAAAGCGGTACCAATAACAGATAATCGCAGGGAATAACGCCAGCATTCTTTCAGTTGCATCAAGCTGCTCTGAGAAGCCTAATTCTTGCTCAAGGTTACCAAGTACCGAACAACCCGTGCGCATCACATCCATCGGATGAGCAGATGCGGGTAACAGCTCTAACGCTTGCTTAAGCGAGTCTGGTAAACCGCGCAAACTCACTAAACGCGTTTTGTAAGCATCTAGCTCGGCTTGGTTAGGTAAGTGACCGCGTAACAGCAAGTGAGCCACTTCTTCAAATTGGGCATTATTCGCCAAATCAGTAATGTCATAACCTCGGTAGGTTAATCCTGTCCCCGTTTTACCGACAGTACATAAAGCTGTGCTTCCAGCGCTTTGGCCACGTAGGCCGGCTCCACCTAGTTCATTAGGCATGATAGAACTCCTTTTCTGCCTGACTGTGCCCTCTTGTTGGGGCGATTATTGGTCAGGTGTTCACGTTATTGGATTAAGGTAAATTATGTTTTCTTGAGCTTCCCTATTGATTACTTACCTTCAGAGAAAAGCTGGTCGAGCTTATCTTCATAATCATGATAGTTAAGGTGTTGATACAATTCTTTTCTGGTCTGCATTGAGTCAATTAACGCTTCTTGGTTACCCACTTCAAGAAGGTGCTTATAGACCATTTCCGCGGCTTTATTCATCGCTCTAAATGCGCTCAGTGGATAAAGCACCATGTCGACCTTTGACTTAGCTAACTCTTCACCGCCGTATAAGGGCGTTTGTCCAAATTCGGTAATATTGGCCAAAATCGGAACATGTTTGCCTGTAGCCTGAGACAATGCAGTGGAAAACGTTTGATATTGCTCTAACTCGTTCATCGCCTCTGGGAAGATCATGTCAGCTCCCGCCTCTACGCAAGCAATAGCACGCTCAATGGCGCTATCCATCCCCTCAACAGCTAACGCATCCGTTCGCGCCATAATGACAAAGCTTTCATCATTACGAGCATCAACCGCCGCTTTCACGCGATCCACCATCTCTTGCTGGCTAACAATGGCTTTATTTGGTCGATGGCCACAGCGCTTTTGTGCCACTTGATCTTCCATATGAACCGCAGCCGCCCCCGCTTTTTCCATCGCCTTAATCGTACGGGCAATATTAAACGCACCACCAAAACCCGTGTCGATATCGACCAGTAATGGTAAGTCACAAGCGTTAGTAATTCGGTCAACGTCAACCAACACATCATTCAAAGTGGTAATACCCAAATCAGGTAAACCATAAGACGCATTTGCAATACCACCGCCCGATAAGTAAATCGCTTGGTGACCTAAGTTTTTTGCCATCATGGCGCAATAAGGGTTGATGGTGCCAACGATTTGCAGTGGATCGTTTTGCTCTACAGCGAGTCTAAACTTCGCCCCCGGAGATAAACTCATGTTGTTATCCTCTAGTCCGTTAGTATTTGTTGTTCGATCAGTTTGCGGCTACCAGAGATGTGGCGACGCATTAACATTTCCGCGAGTTCTTCATCACGATTACGAATCGCCTGAAGAATAAATTTGTGTTCGTTTAGCGCTTCAACAGGCCGTGATTGTGACCTTGGCGATTGGTAACGATACATGCGCAACAAGTGGTAAAGCTCATTGCATAACAAGCCGATTAACTTACTGTTTCTACTCGCTTTAATAATTCGGTAATGGAAGTCAAAATCACCATGCTGATGAAAATAGGAAGAGCCTTCCACCTCTTCGATATGACGGGAATGTGTCGACAATAAAGTTTCAAGGCTGAGTAGTTCTTCCTGAGTGATGTAGCGTGCGGCGAGCCTAGCGGCCATCCCCTCTAGCGCTTCTCGAACCGCATAAAGCTCAATCAATTTTTCCGGTGAAAGGGAAATTACACGAGCGCCAACATGAGGGATTCGTTCAATCAGACCTAAACCTTCCAATCTCATCATCGCTTCACGGAGTGGACCTCGACTGACCTGGTAACGCTTAGCAAGTTCTGGCTCTGAAATCTTGCTGCCAGGCTCAATATCGCCTGCGACAATCGCTTCTACAAGAGACTCAGTGAGTGACTCAGACTTGGTATGTTCTTTGTCATTTGCCATTGTTTTAAATTGTGGCTTTAGCTCTACATTCATATTCAGACTCGATTCGACACCCTCACAGAGTGTCAACAATTTCTTAACCTGAATATAAAATAGACTATTAAATTGTCGACAATCAAGTAAATTGTCGACAATTTAGACTAAGGTCTTACTGAGCAGTTCTTCAATTACAAACGTGATAAGGTAAATCAACTGCGCATAATAGAGACTTGGGTAATGACGGAGATATATGAAACGCTTAATATAGGCCTATCATACTTCTTGCGTTGTTGTTTATGCACCTTTACCCTTTTCGATCCCTTGGCATAGTGGCCATTACAGTTTCTTTACTAGGCTGCTCAAACTTTCTAGACTCCGCAAGAAAGCCACACTATCCCACCATTCGGGATGCCATATACTCTTCCGACGGCACAACCGTTATTGAATCAAATAATGTCTTAAAGCGAGCCGTCAAAGAAAATCGAGTAATTCCCTTAGCGAGTAAAGAGCTGGTAAATAGCAATGCTGCGACCTTGTTTGCAGAGATTATTGGCAATAGAGGTATTGGCCCACAAGATCTGTACGGAAGCGAGTTTCACTACAGTCTAGAACAACTCATTAAACAATTTACTTGTGAGTTGTATGCTAGCCAACAGCCAGAGGAATCAATTCAACTTTGTCCAATGACTAACGAGATTGTCGACAATAATTTGGACTATTTACCTTTTGTTGAAGGCCAGCGAACCACAAGTAGATTGGCAGTTTCTGCTACAAACGCACCAGAAACCTTGGAAGTTGAGTTGTTCTTAAAAAGCACCAACGAGCGTTCGTTAGATACCTTATGGGGTGCTGTACACGAATTGGGACAGTTCAAGGGTTCCGCTTTACCAAGTGAAAGTTTAGTCCTGACTGTCAATCTACAAGCTTATAAGAAGGTGGATGTTAAACACGGCTGGAAAGAGCTTTATAAAGAGCCGTTAATATTTTTTGTCATTCTCCCTAGTGTTGAACAGCTACTGAATCGACAAAATGAAGTCGAAAGCATGCGTTTAGCTTACCGCAACGCAAAAATAGTTTTGGTGGAAAGCGCAGCCAAATAAAAAGAGTACCAATCAGCTTGGTACTCTTTAGCTTTACGCCTCTATATTAACTAAGCGACTTTCTGCTCTGACAAATACTGGCTGATATCCACTTCGTCAATTTGGCTCTCAGGTAAGAATTGCTCAGCATACGTTTGATAAACACCGCTTTCTAAAAACAGTTTAAACAGGTCCATGTCGATGTGTTGGTCCAAAGCCATTTTATGCAAAATATCGACTGCTACGCTGACTGGCTTAGCTTTCTTATAAGGTCTATCTGCTGCGGTTAGCGCTTCAAAGATATCAGCGATAACAAGGATGCGCTCAGGAATAGAGAGATCATCAGCCGATAACTTACGTGGATAGCCCGTCCCTTTCAGCGTTTCATGATGAGTTGAGGCATACCGTGGAACCTTACTCAGCTCAGCAGGGAACGGCAGAGCCTCAAGCATCTTAATTCCGCTGATCATATGCTCGTTAATCTTAAATCTGTCTTCTGCTGTAAGCGTACCGCGGCTTATTGATAAGTTATATACTTCACCTAAGTTATATTGATACTCAGGCACCTCAACATTAATGCCAAAACTTGGGTCAAACACCAAGGGGCGAATACGCTTAATAATATGTTCGGGTCTATCACTCAGTAGTTTTTCTGTGGCTGGCAAGGCTGCTTCGCTTTTCGTTCTGTTTAGCTCTTCGAATGGAGAAAGCCCTAGCTGATCATCAAAGTGTCTTTGCCAACTTTGTTCGGCTATTTGCTTAATACGCTCCACTTTATCGTCACTCATGAACTCGCCGCCGACATTTGCCGATGCGATAAACTCGAAGTCACTTTGCAAATTGCGTTTTTTCTCATGCAGTTGCTCTAACGCCTCCTGCTTACCCATGGAACCTGAAAGCTGAGTTTGTAAGAATGCAATTTCTGCATCTCGCCAAAGCACTTCAAATCGCATTCTTACTTCGTGAATACGGTTATAGTTTGCTTCGAGCTTTGTTCCTTTATCGACAATATGTTCGGGTGTTGTAATCTTGCCACAATCGTGCAGCCACGCAGCAATCTTAAACTCGCGTCGCTGGTTTTCATTCTCAAAACCAAATGCGGCAAACTTTCCTTGTGTCGACTCTTCAGCGGCTTTAGCTAGCATCATTCCCAGTTCTGGAACACGGTTACAGTGCCCGGCGGTATACGGAGATTTATCATCAATCGCTTGCGCTATAAGCTGGATAAACGCATCGACGAACTCTTGCTGCTGAATTTCGTGACGCTTAATCTCTTGTGACATCTCCTGGATCGATTTAGATAAGTGCCACACTTCTTTAATGTTTGAGTCCACTAACTTAACTTGATCAAATTCCCGACGTTTAATTTTTTTCGTTTGTTGAGTAAGTTGGCGAATTGGCTTCACGATTGGAGAACCAAAGATCCATGCAACAGGAAGTAATGCGCACATCGCAAGAATTGTGACACCCACTGTCGTGTAGAGACGCTGGTATACCTGCTCCATGACTATCGACTCAGGAACAACGACCGCTAAATATTCCGTATTGCGGTTATCTTGCTCATTAAGGGCACTGACATAAAGAAAAGCAGATTCTCCATTCAGTTTTTTATGTTGAATCGTGTCTTGCAACATTTCAGAGCGACTCAAGTCGTAAAGCTCTTGATGGGGTATGCGATTGTCATGAACTTGTTGATACCATTTTTCTTCTAGTCGGTTCCACTCACTTGGCGTTATCGTTTGTAGCGCCTTGGAAAACAATGGTAGCAAGTCTCGGTGACGATCATTGACAGCTAAATAAAATGGCACCTTGCTTTGGTTAAAAAATGGGTGCAAATAAATGGAGGTGCGGGTTGTTTGCTCTAATTGAGTTAGGGCGCGCTCAGTATCAACAAGGACATTGATTTCGCTTTTGATAAGTGCCTGATGTGCATCACGGCTATCATCAAATACCTTAACTCTTGCGTTCGGATTCACTTGCTTAATTTGATCACTAAAGTCGTGCCCGGCAAGGACACCAAATACCATTTCCTGAACGCCTGGCAAGGATTTCGATTGCGTTGCAAGTGCCAACGGTTCTTCAAATAGTAGAAGTTGCGTCGCGCCTTTATATAAGCCAGTTAAAGAGTGTGCGAGGTCCAATTCGTTGCTGCGAAGTTTGCCGTAGAGAGAAGCACTGTCGAAACCATTGATAAACTCAAGTTTTAGCCCGAGCTTGCTAGCCATCAGTTGAAGAAGCTCGACAGAATAGCCTTGTGGCTCTCCGGCTCGTGCATAGTCGTAAGGTCGCCAATCTAGTTGATTTGAAATCAATAAATTGGGTTTCGAACGAATTATCTCTTGCTCCAGTAAAGAAAGGCGTAAACGAGATACGGGAGCTTGTTTGGTCTCTTCGTGATGTTGATTCGACGCAATAACTTCTCCTGATTGGTGAAAAACATAAGCCTCGACGCCAGATCCAGAAGGCAAACCAAGTGATTCAGGGGTCAACTTAGAACTGATCGATGACAAAACGATATCTATCCCTATTACTGCCGTTTTCGCTTTTATCGAATAAGTTTGACCAGTGATTTTTAAGTGCTTGAAGAGATAAGGTTCTGTTTTAAAAACATCTTGGGATTTTGCGCCTGAATACCAAGGTCTTCGGGTAGGAAAGTAGTTGCTTGCTTGAGTTCTAGCATTGGTTAACTCGAACTGCTCGGTAAAATAGTGTGTTTCTCGTATTCGATTTTGTTCATCTCCAGTAATACGGATAACCACCCAGCGATCTCGAGGCCCGGCTTCAATCCTTTGCCTTACTATGGAAGAAGATTCTAAGTTAATGATTTGATAGAAGTATTCATCATCAGTACCAAAATAAATACTGTAAAATAAAGGATTATCTTTTAGCACTTGAACCAAAAGCGCTTTTGTCTCCGATTCACTAAACTGATGATCAATGGTTTTAGATAGACTACTCAGAATACGAGCACTACTTTTGGCGTTCAGGTCGACGTCTTGAATGTATTCACTTACATCTGTCGTCGCCATGACCAGTTTACTCAATACGTGTTCTTCAGACATCTGCTTAGTGAACGCGTACTGTAATCCAATTGCGAACAGTGAAGTAATCACTGTTGCAATGATAAACAAGGTTCCAACCGTAAAACGAATCGAAAATCTTTGATTGTTATTTTTTAAGCCGACCAACTGCAAGCCCTCCATGGCTTTCTAATGAGGTTAAATCGTGACCCTAGTCAATTAGCACTAATAGTGTAGCTATTGCATAGCACTTCTTTATGCACTCTATGGCATTAAATTTTAACTTTTCGTGCTAGCTCACTAATCTATAACGCAAAAATCCATACAAAACAACATTCCGTATTTTATAAATCAACTAGTGAACTTTATGAACAAAACTCACTAAATGACCATTATTGTTTTTATCAACGCATTGCAGACAGACTTTTAACACTCCATTAACCTTAAACCCATCTATTAACAAGTCTCCCTCCCTTGTAGATAGATTCTTGATAACGATAAGTGTGTTTCCAAAGAGAAGCATGCGCTACATAAGGAACGTGAATCATGTTTAAGGTACTCAAACCAACCCTAGCGGCTTCAATTATCGCTGCGTCTTTTTCATTTAATGCTCTTGCAGCGGATCTTGAAAAAATCCACTTCTTAATCCCTGGTGGTGCTGGTGGCGGTTGGGATATGACTGCTCGTGGCACAGGTGATGTACTTGTTAAATCAGACATCGTCGACAACGTCTCTTTCCAAAACCTGTCAGGCGGTGGCGGTGGTAAAGCAATTGCCCACCTTATTGAAACTGCACAGCGTCAAGAAGATACTTTGATGGTTAACTCAACGCCAATCGTTGTTCGATCACTTACTGGCATTTTCCCACAATCTTTCCGTGATCTAACGCCTGTTGCAGCGACCATTGCCGACTACGGTGCAATCGTTACGTCTGCTGACTCTAAGTACAACACGTGGGAAGATGTGGTTAAAGAATTTGAATCTAACCCTCGTAAAGTGAAAATCGCTGGTGGCTCTGCACGCGGTAGTATGGACCACTTAGTGGTTGCAGCAGCATTTAAAGGCGAAGGCTTTGACGCTAAGAAAGTACGTTACATCGCATATGATGCAGGTGGTAAAGCGATGGCGGCTCTACTTTCAGGTGAAACACAACTGCTTTCGACAGGCCTTGGTGAAGTACTAGAGATGTCGAAATCTGGCCAAGTAAAAGTTCTTGCGGTCACTGCACCTAAGCGACTTGACGCTGCGCCAAACATCCCAACTCTAACGGAATACGGCAACGAAACTGTTTTCGCTAACTGGCGTGGATTCTTTGCAGCCCCTGGCGCTTCACAAGCAAAAATCGACGAGTGGAATGCTGCGCTAACTAAGATGTACAAGACAGACGAGTGGCAAGTGGTTCGAGACCGCAACGGTTGGATTGACAACTATAAAGCGGACAAAGACTTCTACGCTTTCCTAGAGGATCAAGAAAAGCAGATGGGTGACCTAATGCGCGAGCTTGGTTTCTTGAAGTAACCATTTAGTGAGTGGCCTCGCGGTCACTCTCTCCCTCTTCGCCGTACATAAGAATACTTTCAATCTCCTTGTTTATAGTTGTTGTAAACATTTAAGCCAAGTTGACTAGCAGCAATGACGCTTAATTTGTTAATGAATACATGCTCATTAGCTCTTATGTACGGCTTTTTTCTTTCCTAAATACAAATGGAGTTGGATATGTCGGATTTGCCAACGAATTCTTTCAATAAAGGAAATTTCTTTAGCAAAGAAAACCTCCTGTGCCGTGATCGTGTTGGTGCGATGATATTTCTTCTCGTATGCCTATGCTATGGCTACCAAACCACACAGATCCCAATGTTTCCTGGTGATGAGTATGAACCGTTTACCGCCCGTACTCTACCGACCTTACTCACCTTTGCAGGGATAGGCTTATCTCTACTTCTCCTTGTATCAGGAAAGCCAGATAACCAAAGTGGAGCAGTATTAGATTTCAATTGGAAACTACTTATCGGCTTCATCACTTTAATGGCACTGTACGGTGTCGGATTGACTTACCTAGGTTTTGTACTCGCAACCAGTTTCTTTTTGCTTTCTGGGTTCTACCTACTTGGTGAAAGACGTAAAAAGGTTCTATTCGGGGCTTCATTCCCATTTGTGATTGCTTTTTATCTACTACTCACCCAGGCACTAGATATCTACCTAGAACCTGGTGTTATTTTCACTATGTGGTCGTAATTAAATAGGGAAAACAATATGTTAGATGGAATCTTACAAGGTCTTTCGACCGCAGTTATGCCGATGAACATCATGATGGTGGTCGTTGGCTGTTTCGTGGGTACCTTTATTGGTATGTTACCAGGTCTAGGTCCGATTTCAGCAATCGCTCTTATGATCCCAATTACTTACGGCCTAGACCCGTCTTCTGGACTGATCTTAATGGCTGGCGTTTACTACGGCGCTGTATTTGGTGGCTCAACCTCATCAATTCTAATCAACGCACCAGGCTGTTCTTCAACTGTAGTTACCGCTTTCGATGGTTACCCAATGGCGCAAAAAGGCCAAGCAGGTAAAGCGCTTGCACTAGCAGCATACTCATCTTTTACAGGTGGCACACTTTCAGCGATTATGCTTTTGGTTGCGGCCCCAGCTCTTGCAAGCGTATCACTGAGCTTCCAATCATCTGATTACTTCGCGTTGATGCTTCTTGGCCTTTCTGCAGTTGCTGCGTTTGCCGGCCCAGGTCAAGTAATCAAAGCGTGGATGATGACAGTTCTAGGCTTAATGCTATCAACCGTTGGTATCGATAAGGGCGTTGGTGTTGAGCGTTTCACCTTTGGCTTAACTGACTTAATGGACGGATTTAGCTTCCTGTTGCTTGCAATGGCGACCTTTGCCCTAGGCGAAACCTTAATGGGAATTCTAAAACCAGAGCAAGACACACGTAATGACGAGCAAAGCAAACTAAGCAACATTGGCAGCATGAAAGTGACTAAGGAAGAGATTAAAGATGTGGCACCAGTGTCAATCCGCTCATCCATTCTAGGTTTCTTTACTGGTGTGCTTCCAGGTGCAGGTGCGACAATCGCAGCGTTTTTAAGCTACGGTATGGAGCGTAACTTAGCGCCAAAAGAGAAGAAAGCAGAGTTTGGTAAAGGCAGTATTCGCGGTCTAGTGGCACCAGAGTCAGCAAATAATGCAGCTTCAAGTGGTTCATTTGTCCCTCTGCTTACGCTAGGCATCCCAGGCTCAGGAACAACAGCTATCATGCTCGGTGCACTAATCGCTTATGGCATCCAACCAGGACCACGATTATTTGTTGAGCACCCGGATGTTTTCTGGTCGGTTATCATTTCTATGTACTTTGGTAACATTGTGCTGGTTATCTTGAACCTACCACTGATCCCGTACATTTCGAAACTACTCGCAGTGCCAAGAACCGTATTACTGCCAATGATTCTGTTCTTCTCTATCACTGGTGTTTACCTTGTATCCTTCAACACCATGGATGTCTTTATCATGTTGTTGATTGCGATGGCTGCGATTGCATTGAGGTTAGCGAACTTCCCACTCGCGCCACTACTGCTTGGTTTCATTCTTGGTGGTTTGATGGAAGAAAACCTACGTCGAGCTCTGATGATAAGTGATGGTGAATTAAGTTTCTTATGGGAACGTCCTATTACAATGACCTTTACGATTTTAGCAGTGCTTGTTCTATTCAGCCCTGTATTTGTAAAGCTGTTCCAAAAGCTGAAAGCTTCTCCTAAAAAAGTAGCGCAATAAAATTGGCCAATTAATCATTTCGGGACACTTCGGTGTCCCTTTTTTATGCCTTCTCAATAAAAATATTTGTTTTTTCTGTCCCTAAATCCGCACTCTGCTACGATTTAAACTCGTTGCCCCTTTTACAATTAGAGTATAAACTCTATTTTTTAACAGCTTGAGTACATTTACTATGTCGATGCGTCCCTTAGCGCTAATCATTGGTTGTCTTGGCCTATCCTATTCCGTGGCATCTAACGCTGCAGCCATCAGCTTTGAACAAGCATGGCAAGTTCTGCAACAAGGGAACAATTCACTCGCAGCGCAACGTGCCAATGTAGACCGCTATGAACATTTACAAAACGCAACCGACAGTTTAAATCTACCTTCTGTAACTCTAGGTGCAAACTACACTCGACTTGATACTGATGTAACCGTATCAGGCGAACAATTGTTTGAAAGCACTGGCCAACCTCTGCCCAACCTAGGGCCGTTAAATCCTCTGTTAGCAAGTGTTGGCGGTATTACGTCCACCATCACTGAACGCGATATCTTTAGCTCATCAATTCGTGCTGTCTGGCCAATTTTTACTGGCGGCAGAATCAATGCTGCTCAGTCGGCTGCTGAAGGTAAAAAAGAGCAAGCTCAGAGTGAGTTGGCTATGGAAACTCAAGCTCGCTTTGAAGACCTCAGCAAATATTACTTTTCCGTACTGCTTGCTGAAGAAGTACTAACAACACGCCAATTGGTTGAAGATGGACTAACTAAACATCGTGACAACGCACTTAAGCTTGAGCAACAAGGTCAAATCGCGCGAGTTGAACGTTTACAAGCGGAGTCTGCTTTAGACAAAGCGATCATCGAAAGAAAAAAAGCGCAAAAGTCACTCGACATCGTTCAGGCTGCGCTCACTCAAATTCTCAATCAAACAGCGGCGGTTGAACCATCAGACTCTTTGTTTATCAATACGTCTCTTCCCCCTCTCAGTGCATTTATAGATCGAACGTTAGACACCTATCCGGGCTTAGCTCTACTCGACGCAAAACAAAAACAAGCAGACAGCTTGATCAGAGCAGAAAAAGGGAAGTATTACCCAGAGGTTTATTTGTACGGAGATTATAGCCTTTATGAAGATGACTCTCTTGCAAGCCAAATGAAACCAGACTGGTTGGTCGGGATTGGTGTCAATATTCCCCTGATTGACTCCCATGGACGCAGTGACCATGTGCAAGCCGCCAAAAGTGCGGTTGCTCAAGTCAAGTTTCTAAAAGCCCAAGCTAAACAAGATCTCTCTGTACTCGTTCAAAAGACCTATCTTGAAGCTCAACAAGCCCAAGAAGAAGTTCAGGGACTCGCATCAAGTATTCAGCTTGCTGAGGAGAACCTGAAACTAAGAGAAAAAGCATTCACTCAAGGTTTATCGACTTCCACAGATGTTGTAGACGCACAACTCTACATCGCGAGCGTACAAACTCAAAAAGCAGCCGCCAGTTTCAATTACCTGATCTCGCTATCCAAACTGCTTGCACTTTCAAATGAAATGAACGCATTTAATCAATATCAGCAAACCTCTACCCCAGTTTCGAGTTTTTAAGGATTCAAGATGAAAAAAGCTAAACCATTGGTACTGACCGTCGCAGCAGTCACGCTAGCATCTTGGGTTGGGTACAGTTTTTACCAAGCGTATCAGCCAAAGCCAGTGCGCTTGCAAGGACAGATTGAATCTCAGCAGTATAGTATTTCGTCCAAGGTTCCAGGCCGAATTGATCAAGTCTTAGTTCGCAAAGGCGATTCCGTTGAAAAAGGTGAATTAATTTTCACTCTACATAGCCCTGAGATCGAAGCTAAATTAGAGCAAGCGAAAGCGGGAGAAAAGGCAGCTGGCGCGCTGGCTCTTGAAGCCGAAAAAGGAGCTCGAACTCAACAGATTCAGGCTGCTAAGGATCAATGGCTGAAAGCAAAAGCGGCCGCAGCATTGATGGAGAAAACTTATCTTCGAGTCAATAATCTCTTCAGCGATGGCGTAGTTGCTGAACAAAAACGCGACGAAGCGAAAACTCAGTGGGATGCTGCAAAATATACTGAAAGCGCTGCGTTCCAAATGTACCAAATGGCAAAAGAAGGCGCGCGTAGTGAAACTAAAGTCGCAGCCGCCGAAAAAGCGCGCATGGCCGCGGGCGCTGTCGCCGAAGTCGAAGCCTATGCAAAAGACACCGCAATCGAAAGCTGGTTTGATGGTGAAGTATCTCAAGTTCTACTGCAAAGTGGCGAGTTAGCACCGCAAGGCTTTCCTGTTGTCACCGTCATCGATACCAAAGACTCTTGGGCCGTACTTAATGTGCGTGAAGACTGGCTGAAATACTTTAATAAAGGCCAAACCTTTAATGCCTATCTGCCAGCATTAGATAAATCAGTAGAATTCAAAGTCACGCATGTCGCAGTAATGGGCGACTTTGCAACTTGGCGCTCTACCGATGCCTCTCAAGGCTTTGATTTGCGTACTTTTGAAGTCGAAGCTCGTCCTGTGGATCCTCAAGAGAGTCTGCGTATGGGTATGAGTCTCGTTGTAGAGCTAAACTAAGATCGCCGCTATGACAACGTCTAAGGTATCTCAGCTATCGATCGTGCGTCGCGATCGATGGTTGCTATCAAGCTTAACTTGGTTACCCATTGCTTTGGCTGTAATGATATGGTCGATTTTTTCACAAGGAATAGCGCGTGATTTACCTATCGGCGTCGTGAACTTTGACAATGGCGTGCTCTCTGAAAAACTGATTCGCTACTACGACGCGACACCAGCAATGGACGTTAGTCATCATTTTACCAGTGTGGAACAAGCTAAACAGGCATTGGTGCAAGGCGATGTATACGCATACGCAGTAATCCCTCCTCAATTTGAGCAAAACACGTTAAAACAGTTAGCCCCCCAAGTCAGCGTGTTTTACAACAGCCAAATGATCTTGGTAGGAAAATTGATTAACTCGGCTTTTCTTCAAGCTCAAGGGACATTTAACGCTGAGCTAAGCACCGGTTCGGGTTTGTTGCAAGGAGACACTCCCCTATTGCTAGCCATGGGAAAAGCGGTACCTGTTCGTACGCAGATAACGCCATTGTTTAACAAGAACTCCAATTATGCTCAGTTTCTTGTGTCAGCTATCATCCCTGCCCTTTGGCAGATTGTTATTGTTGTCACTACCATTCTTGTACTTGCAGCAAACCATAGAGATCGAGGCTTAATGCCCTGGCTTGGCAAGAGGGCCTTTACGCAGTTGTGCTTTACTCTAGCCCCTTATTCTGCGGTGTTTGCACTACAAGGTTTCGCATTTCTTTGCTGGTTTTATCTGGGCTTTAAGTGGCCGATGAATGGCAGTTTACTGGTGATTATTTTTGCTCAACTAGCAACGATTTTTGCATGTATGGTGATGGGCAGTATGTTTTTCTTCCTTACACTCGACCCAGCTAGGGCAATGAGTTTTGCTGGCGCCTTCACGGCACCAAGTTTTGCTTTCATGGGTATTACCTTCCCTGTCGGCAACATGAGCACACTTGCTCAATTTTGGCGAAGCCTGTTACCCATTAGCCATTATATCGAAGTGCAGGTTAGCCAAGTGAGTTATGGTCTACCTTGGTGGGACTCACTCAAACACCTTTCACCAATGCTGGGTTATTTCGTTGTAGTTTTAGTTTGCATGCTCCTAATTCGCAAACATCTGAATGAAGAACAACGACGGGAGGTTGCATGAGATTTGCCCTGTTACTCAAAGCAGAAATCAAAGCTCTGCTGACAAACCCTGTAGTGATTCTTACCGTGTTTGGAGGTGTGCTTTTTTATTCATTCCTCTACCCTTTGCCCTACAGTCATCAGACCCCGCGAGAGCAAAAAATTAGTGTAGTAAACTTGGATATGAGCCAAACCAGTTTCAAACTCGAGCGCATGGTCGACGCAACGCCCCAAGTCAATATTGTTCAGCGAGACCATACTATCGCGGCTGCGAAAGAAGCTTTTTTTGAGGGTAAGGTAAGCGGGATTTTAGTGATCCCTGAGCATTTCTATAAAGATTTACTGTTAGGGAAAAGCCCTACCCTATCATACGCAGGTGATGCTTCCTATTTCCTTGTCTATGGCACTATCGTCGAAGGACTAGCGCAGGCAGGAGGCACATTATCAGCGGAAACCAAGGTCGCTAAATTGGTGCTTGAAGGAGAGCCTCTATCACAAGCGGCAAACCAATACGCAGCGACAAAACTCAATTTGAAACCGACGTTTAATCCTCGCATGGGCTATGTTGACTATGTGGTCCCTGCTGTATTCGTATTAATCTTGCAGCAAACGATGGCTATGGCCTCCGGCCTTATGGTTGGAACGCAAAAGCATGGCAGAGGCTATTGGAGTCGAGTTTCTGCCAGTAAACTCATGCTCGCAAGGGTCAGCGTACTCACACTTATTTACTACGGCTTAAGTATGTACTATTTCGGTGCGAGCTTTACCATGCACAGCGTCAGTCAACTGGCTCATGCGACCGACTTATTGTCACTGCTGTTGCCTTTCCTAATAGCCTCATGTGCCATTGGGCTCTGGGTTGGCGCTCTTACACCTCGACGGGAGCTTGTGACTTTAGTCATCTTAATAAGTTCGATGCCTTTGGTATTCAGTGCTGGATTCATCTGGCCCGTGGAATCCATCCCTCAACCCATGGTTTGGTTATCTCAGTTGTTTCCAAGTACGCCAGCTATTAAAGGTTTTCTTACTATTAACCAAATGGGCGGAAGTTGGAGTGACGTGAAATTGCCCTATAGCCAACTTTGGCTTCAAACCATAGGGTGGACACTTTTGGCTTGGTTCGCGTTACGCAAGTCGAAGCAATAAAAGTTGTATGGCTGGCTATATTCCCGCCATACACTCAAACCTTATGTAAGTTCTTTGTTAAAAACCAAACGAGCACGACTACATAAATATCAAGAAGATAACAATGGTTTTATAATTTTGAGCTACGCTTAGTACACCAATGAATCATGATTTAGGACTGTATGAACACATCCACCAGCTCTGAGCTCACATTTGCTACTAAATCACTGCTAGCCTATTTGCTTATCCCCCTAATCATTGTTACCCCTGTGTCTGTTTACATCGCTTATCATGGGGTAAAAGATACGCTTAGGTCCGCTGGTGCAAACTATGTCGACCGCATTGAAGACGTCATTTCCGAGATAAAAATTGATACTACGCTCGCGATGAATCACTTGAGCAGTTGCGAAGCTATAGGTGAGAAACTTCTGTTCGCAAGCAACTTGCGAGAACTCATTATCGTTCGAGATAACATCGCTATCTGCTCTTCTAAGAGAGGTATCGTAAATGTTGATGTGACGCCTATACTCAATGGCAACCTAATCAAATCTGGCGTTTTTCTTTATGATATTGAAAACAAACCTGAACAGCGGACTATTGTAGTCGCTAACTCCATTCACGAAGGGGGGCGAAATGGCGTTTTCGCAGTCATCGACAAAAGTTATTTAGTCGATAGAATTTTACACATCGAAGATGACAAGATTAAACGCATAACGGCTAAGTTCGGCGAGAAAGTGTACCCAAGTTCACGCCCTTTTCATTCTAGTTACATCCACAAAACGTTGAAGTCAAAGCAGTACGGATTCCTATTACTCGTTGAAGCTAGCCCTGACTACGTCAATCGTTCAATGCTGTTTGGTTTAGCGATGAGCTTTCCTCTTTCACTGTTAATTTCCGGCATCCTCTACTTGGTAATGCGCAAACTTAGCCAACGTGAAGATCTGGCTGCTGATTTGAAAAGTGGACTAAATCGTAAAGAGCTATTCTTAGTTTATCAGCCCATTGTAGACAGCCACTCTCATCAACTCCGTGGGTTAGAGGCATTAATCCGCTGGCAGCACCCAACTCTAGGCCTCGTAAGACCCGATATTTTCATTTCTCTTGCTGAACGACAATTGCTGATCAATGACATTACTGACTATGTTCTCAAGTTCGCCTTTGACGAAATCAGTCAAGCAAACAGACAACTTTCCACATCGTTAGGAATCAACGTACCTCCTTCGTATTTACATGATGACGGACACCTAAAAACACTCATCTCTTACGCGGAAAAATTTAAGCAGTTTAACACTACCCTGACCATAGAAATTACTGAGCGCCAAATGCTCGATGAAATTGGCAGGCAGGCTCTCACAACACTGAGAAAAAACGGGATTAAAGTATCAATCGATGACTTTGGCACGGGACATACGGCATTATCCGTCATTCAACAGACAGAATTTGACTATTTGAAAATTGATAAATGCTTTGTAGATACGATTGGTGTCGAAACCGTCAATTCAGCCGTATTAAATACAATTATTGAACTTGGTCACCGCCTCGATGTGCAGATGGTCGCTGAAGGAGTTGAGCAAGAGCAGCAAGCCAAATACCTTGCTGAGATGGGCGTTCACAAACTCCAAGGATACTATTTTTCAAAGCCTGAACGCTTCAATGAAATTCACGCTTCTTGGCTATAGAGAGCGCTTATAAAGCGTGCTAATGTTCTGATTAATCGGCACAAAACTAAGCAGGATCATTGTACTATGCATGATATCACTACGACGGCTGTGACCGTCTTTATGGGTTTTTTCGCCATGATGAACCCAGTGGCCAATACCGCCGTATTCGTCGGGATGACAGGAGAGCAGTCACCTAGCGAACGAAAGGCAACCGCAATTAAGGCCCTAGTCACCGCGTTTTTTATTGTTGCCGCTTTTTGTTTACTTGGTAAGGGTATATTTGAAGCCTTTGGTATTACTCTACCCGCCCTTCGCCTAGCAGGTGGCATTTTGGTATTCCTGGTCGGCTACCACATGCTTCAAGGCAGCTCTTCAAAGCTACATTCTCACTCCGACCAACCAGAAGAACCGAATAAAGATGTTGCTATTTCACCGCTTGCTCTACCGATACTAGCCGGCCCCGGGACTATTGCTACCGCCATGAATTACTCGGCATCGGGAAATATGTTAAATATCGTCGTGACTATCTCAGCTTTTGCCGTTCTTTGTGCAATAACCTTTGTTTGCTTTCTATTTGGACCCAAGCTTGTTGATAAACTCGGGGAAAGCGGCATCAGCATTGTCACACGGTTAATGGGTTTGATTTTAACAGTCATTGGAATGCAGATGCTGATTCAAGGTGTGCATGATGCATACCTACTATTTGAGGTTAAATGATTAAAAAAACGCTTCTTTGAGAAGCGTTTTTTCGTTGTACCAAGCTAAACTTTGAATTGGTTGACCATTTGTTTCAGCGCCTCGGCTTTACTTGCTAAGTCTTGCGCAGATTCTGACGCAGTGCCTGCTTGGTGGTTAGCGTTTTGCGAAGCTTCAGATACGCTTTCGACATTTTTGGCCACTTCACCACTTGCGAGAGATTGCTGCTCTGCTGCCGCGGCTATACTGTCAATCATCCCAGCAACCTCCTGTGCACCACTCACAATATCTTCTAGGCTATTACCCGCTTCTTTCGCCAGAGATAGTCCTTCATGAACATGCGTTGTCCCAGATTCCATTCGTTGAACCGCTTCTTGGGTCTCACTCTGAATCGCTTCTATTGACTCACCAATCTCTTTTGTCGCACTCGTTGTTCTATCAGCCAATGCGCGAACTTCATCAGCCACCACCGCGAAACCTCGACCAGCTTCCCCAGCGCGCGCCGCCTCTATAGCAGCATTGAGCGCTAACAGATTCGTTTGCTCGGCGATATCATTAATCACATTAATGATCTCACCAATTTGAGCTCCGCGTTTACCGAGCTCGGCCACACTGTTCGAGGAAGCAGAAACAGCTTCATTAATAGACGTCATACCTTCAATAGTGCGAGATACAATTTGACCACCAGAATTCGCTTTTATACCCGCATCTTGCGCTTGAGCCGTTGCATCTGCTGACTTTGTCGCCACCTCTTGGATGCTAACAGCCATCTCTTCGATAGAAGCGGATATTTGTGCCACTTTGTCCGATTGAAGCT
>NZ_CFHWOM010000027.1:22658-41062 GCF_984391705.1 Vibrio sp.
ACAGCCATCTCTTCGATAGAAGCGGATATTTGTGCCACTTTGTCCGATTGAAGCTCAAGCTCACGCATCATATCGCTATTGGCTTCGCTAATCGCTGCAGAGCCTGATACCACTTCATCGGTTGTATCACGCACTTGTACCATGGCACGATGGGTTTTCTCTACTGCTTGGTTGTAGCTCTGTGCCATCATCCCTAACTCATCTTTAGACTGGACTTTAATGGTTGCCGTCAAATCACCGTTTGCGAGTAACTCCAGTCCTTTAGCTACTTGATTGACAGGCTCAGTGATCGCCTTCAATACAACCCAAGAAATAATCGAACCCAGGGCAATCGCAATCAATGTGCCAAAGATCAATGTGTTCTCCATCATGCTTGCTGCACTTTTTGCTGACGCTTGCCGTTCAATCATCAATCCATCTTCCATCTCAATGAAATCTGCTATCTGAGTTCTGAACTTATCGAAGTACACTTTCCCTCTCGCTTCACCCACTAGCTTCGCCATATCATTCATGGTTTTTGCGTCACCAATATCGGTTCTTAGCTGGATAATGGGCGAAACTACATCACGCTGCCAATCATTGATGGTTGTTTTCATCTCTCCCAGTAGCTTCACTTGCGCTGGGTTATCGCTTACTGTGTTTTGTAACGAGCTAATCCTTTTCTCAAAGTTCTGACTACCTTGATTGTATGGTTCTAAAAACTCTGCGCGGCCTGCGAGTAAGAAGCCCCTCATACCCGTTTCCATATCTACAGCCGATGCCAAAACCTCTTGTGCTGCCTCAATGACTTTGTGTGTATGGTTAACCCAGCCACTCGCTTCACTTAATGAGTTCAAAGAAGAAGACAGCTTTTTGTAATCTTGCTCAGACATAAAGGTTTGAGAGTTGACTTGGTCTAACAAACGAACGCTACTGTTGAAGTTGGACTCATTGTCGTTTTGGCGTTCTTTGAGAAGTGTGGTTTCACGTTCAATAAACAAACTAACTTGACCACGAAACTTATCAAAATAGACTTTACCTTTGGCTTCTGCGACCTGGTCTGAAATATCATCCATTGTTTTCGCATCACCTATTTCGCGCCTTAATTGGATCGCAGGCTCAGTGACATTGGTTAGCCAAGAATTAATAGTCGTTTCAATCTCTCCCAGTCGATTTACTTGGGTCGGGTTATCGCTCACAGTGCGCTTGAGATCTGTGGTTAGACGAGCGAACTCTTGCTGCCCATTCTTGTAAGGTTGTAAGAAGTCTTCTTTACCTGCTAAAAGGTAGCCGCGCATCCCTGTTTCCATGTCCACGGCAGCTGCCTCAATTTTCATCGCTTGCTCGATAACCTTGTGCGTATGATCCACCATGGCACTGGTTTGCACCTGCGAACGAGAACTTGAAACAGCGGTAAACGCTAGAAAGACGAGCAACACCAAGGGAATGCCGGTACCCAAAGCGATCTTAAATTTGAGTGGCATGTTATTGAAAGCCATTGTCAGCCCCTTAACCTAGCCTAGTGATAAATTTGTCGAAACATCACTGTTAGGTATAGACCGAATAATGCGGGCTCGCTAGCCCATAAACTAAAGAACTAGATTGGAAAGATATCTATGACTCTATCAAAGCAACAATCTCCTTAGCGGACATCGGCTGATAGAAATAAAAACCTTGGATTTCTTCAATATTCCAATTCTTCAACTTTCTTGCTTGCGAGGCAGTTTCTACACCTTCTGCTACCGTCGTTAACCCCAACTCTTGAGCCATATTAGCGATATTGCGGACTAAACTCTTGGCGCGATCATTCCCTTCAATTTGATCAATATAAGACTTGTCGAGTTTAACGATATCAAGAGGGAAACAGCATAAAGTGGTAAAGGATGAATAGCCGGTACCAAAGTCATCAAGAGCAAACAGCACCCCTAGTGATTTTATTACCTCCATTCTATGTATCACTTCTTCTTCGATCCCCATCAACATGCTTTCGGTAACTTCAATAACTAACTGACCTGGTTGGACACTATAGCGTTGAATTAAGTCTTCCAAGAAAGCGGTTAATCCCTGATAGTAAAAATGAGCTGCACTAAGGTTCACATGAATGGTTAATGCTGTTTTGCCCTGATAACGTCTTAACGAGTTTACAGTCTTAATGAATTCACAAGACTGCTCTAAAATACTTTCCCCTAGCTCAATAATATGATGATTGCGCTCTGCCAGCGGAATAAATACCCCAGGAGAAACAAAACCAAACTGCGGATGTTGCCAGCGAGCTAACGCCTCAAATCCGACAATCTCCCCAGTGTTACTTTCAACAATAGGTTGGTAGTTAGCGTAAATCTCTTTCGATTCAATCGCTCCCGCTAAATCACGATTAATGGCAGCGGATGCTTGGGCGATTTCAAAACTCTTTTGACCTACGTGTATTAACTCAGAACTAGGCGTCTTACTGCCTTGGAGTTCGATCGCATGTATTGCGGTGTGAATGAGGGCATCTAGGGGATGATGAGTTATTTCTGCTTCAATCATGACGACCTGACATTTCAAATCCATCATAACCGTTTGAACCTGCTGTTTTCTTGAGAGGGATTCTTTAAAACGAAGTGCGCCTCTCTGCGCCGTTTCTCCCTCTTTTTCATCATCAATTAGGACTAAAAACTCATGAGAGCTGATTCGACCAACCAGAAAATCATGAAGCTCAGAACCAAACAATTGAGCGATAGATTCTAACGACTCATCAAAAACTTGGTGGCCATGTACTTCAGAAGCATGAATTAAGCTTGGGATCGTGACATAAAGCAAACCAAATTGATTCGGTGAAGTAAGCACATAATTGCGCGCTTTTTCCATAATGGCTTTACGATTCCACAGCCCTGAGAGGTGGTCTCGTTCGACTAAATCTTCAATCAGTTTCGCCTGCTGTTTGTTCTCTCGGACATCTCTCACCGATAGCATGACCGCTTCGCTACCCTGATACTGCATTGATGTCACCTCGATGTGGCAGTCGATCATATCACCATGCTTGGTCAACATTTGCGCTTCAAACTGGGTTTGGCCTTGATGGTACATTCGATACATCGCATCAATTTGGCACTCGGGTTGATCACTATCAGGACACAATAGATCTAAAGGTTGAGCAATGACCTCCTCTCGCTTGTAATCCAAAAGTGCCAGCGCGGTTTGGTTTACGTCAACAATTGCTCTCTCTAACAAGTAACATCGCGATAGTTTGACTTTGGTACAGTGCATCGAATTTCTGTTGAGTATCTTGAAGTTGTTCTTTCGCGTCAGAAGTGTTGCTTGCCAGTGCCCCCACTAACTTGATTAATCGGTCCAACTCATCTTTGTTGGGCTGATTCAAGCCATCAAGTTGGTAGGAAGAGAAGAGTTGGTCGATATCTTTTTCAAGATCAGAAAAACGCACAGCCACTCGGCGGCGAAACATAAAGAAGGTAACAAATGAGATAACAATAGCGACAAGCGCAACGGCAAAAAACAAATAGCTAAACAGAACACTCCCTTTTAGAAAGTGTACTCGTTCAACATCTGTCGTTAAATGGGCGACTGGTAAACCGTTCATTCCCATAAGATCAACCGTCTGAGTCATTACACTGCGTGTCTTATGAATGTCGGGAACGATAGAACCTGTGTGTGAATCTCCAATGTATTCAATCTTGTTTTCCGCAATCAAGATTGACTTAAAATCCCCCGGGAAACGAGAGCTTAAACTCTGCCCCCAGATCAACCAGCCCGAAGACGCAGCCGATCCTTCACTGTTTCGTACAGGAGACAAACTAATTGTCCAAACTTGACCATTAAACGCTAGCAAACCACTATAACTTTCGCGAAATGAGTCGAGAACTCCGTTCATCGCATTAATGTGTTCCAAAACAGGCGGAGCTTTCATCACTTGACGAGGTATTGTGTCAAATTCACTATCCCCATCCCGTCGAACGAGCGAATCAATAATCTCGCCTCGTAGGTTTGCAAAAACCATCAAGTCGAGGCTCAAAGCATCCAATGATCCTTGTACTAGGTTTCGCTCTCGGTACTCAATAACACTTGCACCAAGTAATAACTCATGTGTTTCGTCCCAATAAGCCCAATCATAAGAGCGGTCTTCTAGGTCCTGAACCATGGTTGTAATGAGGTTTTGTGCCTGCTCACTTGCTCGCTTGGCCTCGACATTTTCAATACTGTCTAGACTGACAAGAAAGAAATAACGGGTAATGTATAAGCAGCTTAAGGTAATACCGAGAACACCAAAAATGAAATATAGGGCGGTTTTGGTTTGCAATTTAAGGTTCAGCAGGCGGGTAGGCTTCATATAATATTGTTATTATTTTGTCTATTTATATCAATATTATATAAAGTTCAGCAGTCGTGGTTTGATATGCCTCTAATTTAAGTAACAGAGGCACAATATTTACCTTAGTTATACTTCAATGTAATCAAAAGCCCCTCTTCTTCCAAAATTCGCCTTCGTCTCGTGCAAACACATCGAAGGTTTTATCAGCAATGATTCGGCCATTCATTGAAATACTCATTCTCCATTTACCGATGTTGGATTCTAGCCCATTCATGGGGTCTAGTAGTTGAATGGTATCGCCAAGATAGAAGTCCCAGTCATTACTTCCTACATGAAGATCTCCTGTAAACGGTTCTAATATTTGGCCTTTCTTACCAAGTACGCCAGGGTGTTCAATACAAAACTCAATCACTTCGCCTTTGGCTTTCTTAATATTGATGATGAATCCAAACTCAATTTCTTCATCGGCAGGAACCTTAGTGGTAAATTCTTGAATCTTTGGTAAATGTTTGGATTTTGAGTCCCATTCCTTGTAGATACCATAGGAAGTCATTTCTACTACTGGGGAACGTTTTGCCATGTCTGCCACCGCTTTTTCATCTGTAATACTGTTTCTGGCTTAACTCCATGAATGTTGCCGTACTGCTCATGGCACTCGATCACTTCAAACCGAGCCCCAAATCGCTTCGCCATTTTCATGTAAGGTACGATTTCCCAACGGCGAATAAAGGTATTCGAAACAACAACACTCTCCTTATTCTGGAGACTTTTCTTCGTCATTTCTTGGCACCACTGGTGAGCTTGCGGAATTTTCTCCGCCTCGTAGCAATATCGTCCTTGTTCATCCACAAAATACATATCCGCTTCGAAGTGATTTACCAACATCGATTTCGCTAAGGTACTTTTCCCGGAGCCGGGCAAGCCTCTAATTAGTGTGAGTTTTATCGTCATATGCCCGCGGCCATTGTCAATTCGGAGCGAAGTTTAATATGAAATGAAACGAAATTGCTATCGACATCTCATTCTTATTAGGTTAAGTTTGGATGTATAGACGTCCAAAAGAAATGCTTAGGGAGTAAGCTGTGCCAATTAAGATCCCCGATCAATTACCTGCATCTGACGTATTGCGACAGGAAAACATCTTCGTTATGCCTGAGTCTCGTGCTTCTACCCAGGAAATTCGTCCACTCAAGGTTCTTATCCTTAATCTAATGCCAAAGAAAATTGAGACGGAAACTCAGTTCTTGCGCCTTCTATCTAATAGTCCGCTACAAGTGGACATTGAATTATTACGTATAGATGACCGACCAAGTAAAAATACTCCAACAGAGCACTTGGATAACTTTTATCGTCAGTTTGAGATGGTAAAAACGCGCAATTTCGATGGCTTGATCATTACTGGGGCACCACTCGGCCTAGTCCAGTTTGAAGATGTAATCTACTGGGAACACCTACAAACCATCATGAGTTGGGCTAAAGAGCATGTAACTTCAACATTGTATGTCTGCTGGGCGGCACAAGCTGGTTTAAAACTGCTCTATGATCTGCCTAAGCGTACGCGCAAAGAGAAACTCTCTGGCGTTTATCATCATCAGATTCATCACCCTTATCACCCTATTTTACGCGGATTTGATGATAGTTTCCTTGCACCGCACTCCCGCTACGCTGACTTTTCTGCGGAATACCTCGAAGAGCATACAGACCTAGACATTCTGGCCACCTCCGATGTTGCAGGTGTCTATTTGGCATCGACCAAAGATAAACGTAATGTATTTGTTACTGGGCATCCTGAATACGATTCGTTTACCTTGCACAACGAATACATTCGCGATCTGGGTGAAGGGATGGAGCCCGCGATTCCAGTCAATTACTACCCAAATAACAATCCAGATAACAAACCAATCGCAAGTTGGCGTAGTCATGGTCATTTACTTTTTGCTAACTGGCTTAATTACTGCGTTTACCAACAAACCCCTTATGACTTGGATCACTTTAGCGAAGAACATTTTACTAAAGACGACTAAGCGAACGCACAGAAAGGGCTCATTAGAGCTCTTTCTGCTTTTCACCAAACGATATGCAACAACGGTACAACATAGTGCAAGGTCAGTCGCATTGTTACCCGCCTCACCTCAAACTCCGAGTTCATTTACGCTATACATGCAGCTAACTTTCTAAAAAGAAACAGCTTATGCGTCAGATAGCCACACTACTTATCTTAGCGATATCCGGTTGCGTTACCGTAGAAACGACCAACAATACCAGTGAAAACACCTTTAACCCTAAAGAGCGTGCAGAAGCACGTATCGCACTTGGTATGGGTTATTTAGAGCAAGGTAACATGTTAAAGGCTCGCGAGAACTTTGAAAAAGCGCTTAACCACTCTCCAGGCTACTATCGGGCGCAGCTGTCAATGGCGCATTATTTCGAGAAAGTTGGAGAGACATCCTCAGCTGAAAAAATGTACAAAACCTCTCTTAGGCAACACCCTAAAAATGGCAATGTGTTAAACAACTACGGGACATTTTTGTGTAAGCAAGGAGACTATTCAGCGGCCGACAAATACTTCAACTCAGCAATCCAACAACCCTATTACTACTTGATTTCAGGTAGCTACGAAAACGCTGCGTTATGTGCATTAAAAGCAGGTAACACTCAACAAGCAAAGAACTACTTCATTCGAACTTTAGACCACGATCCTAATCGCATAAACTCGGTTCTGCGCTTGGCCAAACTGGAAATTGATGACGGAGAATACACTCAGGCAAGGATTCGGTTAATGAAGCTTCATCAATCCTACGGCTTACAAAAGCCTTCACTGAGACTATTGATTGAACTTGAAGAAAAGGCAGGCAATCACATATTAGAGCAACAGTATCGAGATAAGTTAGCCAAGCTCAGCTAACGTCTTTTGCGCTTGCTGTGATGTATTTTTCGTTGCTTTCTCACCCGAGACGCACGTTGAATCTTCTGATACTCTCGGTAAAGGATGCAAATGAAACCAACCAAACCGAGCAAAAACATCATGGCGAATAACCACAAAAAGCTCGTACAGATCCACTCTGGCTCACAGGGCATATAAATCTCAAACTCCATATGCCCTCCTAAAACTGGTTTGTTATTGAAACTCTGCGTTTCGTTGCTTTTGGGTTTTGAAGGTCCAAGCCATAAAGCGACTCACTTTTTGCCCTTGGCTCATTTCAACGATTCTGACTTCTAATGCACCCGCTTTTTCAAGATTCTTGCGCAACCAGCGTACATTCTCTTTCTTAGAAATCAAAGTGGAGAACCAAAGCACTTGATCGGCAAACTCTTTACTCTCAAACGCCATGTTCTTGATAAATGCAGCCTCTCCACCTGGACACCATAGCTCTGCTTTCTGGCCTCCAAAGTTAAGTATAGGTGAACGACTCGCTTGAGCCTTATTCGCTGCTTGGCCTCTTTTACTTTTATTCGCCGCAAGGTTGTTCAGTTTTCGTTCCGTTCCCTGCTGCGCTTCTTGTAATGATTTGTGGAATGGAGGATTACATGACGTTACATGATAGAGCTCACCAGGCTTGATGACCCCCTTGAAGATATACCGGCTATTCCCTTGTAACCGACAATCGATACGACCTCTCAATGCCGCATTGTCTTTTGCAATCGTGTTCGAATTGTCGATCGAGGCTTCATCAACATCTGAACCTACATACTTCCAACCATATTGCGTCGCGCCAACAATTGGGTAGATGCAGTTTGCACCCACACCGATATCCAATGCTCTCACCTGACTATGATTAATATTTGTAAGGTCTTCACTTAAGAGTTCCGCTAAACGATGAACATAGTCCGCTCGGCCAGGAATTGGAGGGCATAAATAACCTTGGGGAATATCCCAAGAAGTGACGTTGTAATGAAGAGCAAGCAGTGCTTTATTGAGCAATTTCACTGCAACGGGATCAGAGAAGTTAATGCTCATCTCCCCTTTTGGGTTTTTAATGACGTATTGTGTTAGCTCTGGTAAAACCGCCTTCAGCTTAGCAAAATCATACCGACCTCGGTGTGGGTTGTTCTTATGTAGCCCCGCTTTGCCTTTTGCCTTGATAACTTTCATACCCGAAGCATCTTTACTTTCCTTACGGCTAGTTATGGTTTGTTTGTTTTTTGATGGCGTCATAAAGATTACTTTTGCTTAGCGGTTTCTTGATAAATCATAAAAAGGCGAGCATCGAGTTCTAGTTGGTGATACTCAGGCTCCATATGGCAACATAGCTGATAAAAAGCTTTGTTGTGTTCTTTTTCTTTTAGGTGAGCGAGTTCATGTACAACAAGCATGCGCAATAGTGGCTCTGGCGCATTTTTAAACACACTCGCAATACGGATCTCATTCTTCGATTTTATTTTTCCGCCGTGCACTTTAGCCACATAGGTGTGCAGCCCTAATGCATTATTGATCAAGTGGATTTTATTATCGTAAATTACCTTACTAAGGGGCGCGGTTTTCTTCATGTAGCGGTTTTTTATCGCCATCGTATATTCGAACAAAGCCTTTTCGCTCTTGATATCGTGATTGCTTGGGTAGCGCTTTTCGAACCAAGTATTGAATCGACCAGATTCAAGCATGTGATTGACAGGATCAAGAATATGCTGCGGATAACCTTGAATATATCGAAGTAAAGGATTCATAATCACCATTAGCGAACCAGCGCACAGGAAAGGAAAATCAAAGGGGCGTAAGTCTACCCTATTCGCTCTTGCCATTCACTGCCTTTTCGTTAAACTCAGCGCCAGTTATAACAGTAGGAACAGACCATGAAACGACTTGTACTGTATGTGAAAGATAAATGTCCACACTGCAAAGACGCGCAGCGCTACTTAGACTCGAAGGGCTATAAGTACAGGTTAACTAACGCAAAAATGCAGCGCGGCCGTAAAGAGCTCGATGCCATCGGCGCCCGCTCTCTACCAGTTTTGAAGATTGGCGATCGTTATATGATCGGCTGGAATCCAGGAAATTTTGAGCGTATGTATAACAGCAATTAACGAGAAAAGAGTGGCTTGAACCACTCTTTTTTAGTTTATGAGTTGATTAACAATACAGTAGGTTAACGCAGGAGAACCAGAAACAAGTAGCTTGATACAAGTCCAAGTATTCGCATCAAATCGTTCAGAGTGTGTATTTTCTTCTTCTGACGCCTTCTCATTTTTAGAGTCTGGTTCAACTTCTAGTCCGGCGACTTTTCCTGGCGGATACATGTACAGCAAAGCAGCGCTTCCCCAGAGCAGCATCAATACGAAAAAGGCGTAATCGGATGGATATTTGATCCCAAAGAACTGGGTCGTTGATTCGATAGCATAAATGATCGCAAAGGCGATCAGGTTACCTAATAAAGCGAATTTGATGGTACTTCTTAATTCCATTTGTTTTTTCTTGAGTTAGTTTGCCGTTGTCAGCTCCGCTTGGTAGCAATTAAGCGTAGGATCAAAGACAAACTCTAATTCATTTCCAATGCTGGCTAGCTTATCCTGTTGATAGTGAGAAACATAGAGCAATTGGCTTAGATTTTCTTTAGCAATCAGTTCTAAAGTGTTTTTTACCAACCTGCGTCCCAAGTAATCCAACCCCTGATAAGGCTCATCTAAGATCAGCAATGCCGGTTGTTTGACTATCGCTCTGGCGATTAAAAGGAGGCGCTGCTGCCCATACTCTAGTGCCCTGAATGACGTTTTGGCGTAATCACTCATATGCAGAATTTCTAACCACTCCGCTGCTAACTGAATTTCCTTTTTGGTAGGCTGTTGATAAAGGCCAATTGAGTCGTAGAACCCTGATAGAATCACCTCTAAAGCGCTGCAACTGACTCGGTATTGTAGGTGCAGTGCCGATGACACCATTCCGATATTCTTTTTGATTTCCCAGATCGATTCTCCGCTGCCACGCTGGCTACCAAAGATCTGAATATCATTCGAGTAACATTGCGGGTGGTCGCCAAAAATCAAACCAAGTAATGTACTTTTACCGCAGCCATTAGGCCCTTTAATTTGCCAATGCTGGCCATTATCGATGCGCCAATTTAAGCCCGTAAATATAGTCTTTTCCGTATAGCTGACTTCCCCATTAGTAATCTGAAATACAGGGTTCGCAAACGAAGTGGTATGTTGGTGACGCTTGATCAAATCCAGCATCTCTTGACTCTGTTGATTAGACTGCGCTTTTATCTGACTAATTACCGGGTGAGACTCCCATTCGTCTTTCCCCATGATACTTTCCAATTTGCCATGGTTAAACAATGCGACGTGCTCAATCCAACTTGGAACATCTTCTTCTCTGTTAAACGTGACAATCATTTGAGTATCATCGGCACGCTTCGCTAAATACGAAGCCAGTGAAGCGCGGTGAGCGATATCAAGACCAGTAAATGGGTTGTCTAACACGATTAGATCGGGCTTGGTAGCCAAAGCTCTCGCGAGCATGACTCGACGAGTCTCACCTGTCGACAGAACCCTAAATCCACTCTCTCGTAAATGAGCCAAATCGAGGTCATTAAGTAGCTGTTCTGCTAGCACTTCGTCATTGCACTGTTCAAACACCAATGAATAAACTGTCGTGCCTTTATCGATTTGATCGAGAAAATCCGTTTCATCTTTCTCTATCTCCTCCTCAAGCAGTCGCTGTTGCTCAACTAAAGATACTTGCGCCACACTTCCTGTCGTCATTGTTAAGCTTTGTTCATCAACGTCCAACTCTCCACATAACAAACAGCCTAATGCAGAGCCAATGTCTCCTTCGGTACTAAAAACACCCCATGATTGGCCCGAGGCGATCTGCCATTGTTCAATAGAGAGATGACTCGTTTTGGTATCGAGTTCAAGATTGGTGAAAGCGATCTGCATTGACGGGTATCCTTACCGTAATTGTCGAAAATTTCACGTTACTTCATGATGTTATTTCACGCGATAGCAAAAGCTTAAAGTGTGATATCGAATGATTCGAATGACAATCAGGCGTATTGCTTCACAAAATCGATGAAGGTGCGGTCAGCGACAGATAGATAACCATCTTTGCGCCATGCTAACGCGAGGCTGAGTTTGACGGGTTCATCAAATGGAATACCAACTACCGATGATTCATGCTCTGTCACTAACTTGAGCAATGCGGTGATCGCAAACTCATGCTGAATGATACTGAGGATCATCGGTAATAAGTTGGTTTCGAAAGAGAAGCGCATTTCAGTGCCATGCTCCGCTGCTTTCTTTTCAATATATTCGCGGTGAAAGTAACCTGGCTTAAACATAATCAGTTCATGTTTAAAAAACTCTTCAAATGAAATCGTTTCTTGCTTGGCGAGCTCATGCTCCTCGCCCACAACTGCGACCATCTCAGTATCAAACAGATGATCCACTTCCAAATCTTCGGGAACATGATCATTGTTAATCACACCAATGTCGAGTTCGCCATCTAGCAACATTTGACGAATTGACTCTGTACCGGCATCAACCAAAGTCAGTTTTAGGTTAGGATAACGAAGCTTAAACGCCATCAAAACTTGAGGAAAAAAGTAAGAGCCCATCATACTCGGCGCACCTAATCTGACTTCCCCTTTCTCCAAACCTTTTAGCTCATTGATTGCCAACTGCGCATCATCAATTTGCTGCAGTACCCGTTTGGCATGCTCATGTAACACCTTACCTTCATCGGTCAACATCACTTTACGGTCTTCACGTCGAAAGAGCTCTACCCCTAATTGCTGTTCAAATTTTTTAATCGATATACTGAGTGCTGGCTGAGCGATGTGAAGAGCTTTGGCTGCCATGGTGAAATGTTGGTGCTCGGCGACGGCAAGAAAGTGTTTAAGCTGCTTTGATTCCATGATAATAAAATTATATTGAGATGATATTTTTAATATATTTTATCAATCCAGATATCACTGATACTTTGATCACATTACTTCTAATCACGCAGCCGGTAATTATGATCCAGACAGGCACGCAGCAGTATCATCACGTCACTTGGGGCTTAGCTCTCGCCTCCTTTCTGATATTTTGTAATCTCTACCTATTTCAGCCTATGTTGCCGTTTATGGCGCAGCATTTTTCAGTCAGTGAAACACAAATCAACTGGGTGTTCGCCGCTTCTACCTTGGCATTGTCGATATTCCTAGTTCCATGGGCCGTCGCGTCAGAATCCTTTGGACGCCGACGAATCATGATGCTTGGGCTAATGGCGATACCATTTATTAACGTTGCCATGTTAGCCAGCGACTCACTGGTGTTTATCGTCGCTTTAAGAGCTATGTTAGGAATTGCTCTGGCCGCATTTGCATCTGTTGCCGTAGCCTACATGGTAGAAGAACTATCGGAGACCGCGTTTTCTCGAGCTATTGGTACCTACATTGCGGCGAATTCTCTGGGGGGCATCTTTGGCCGAATAGCGGGAGGGATGCTAACTGAACATTTGGGATGGAAGTATGCCGTACTTTGCATCGCTCTCCTCACATTGGCTGGAGGCTTACTCGTCTATCGCATACTTCCGGCGCAAGTCAACTTTATGCCACAGCGCGGTATGCTTCGTTATCATAACAAGGCCCTTGTGAAACATGTGCAAAATCCGATCCTGTGGTTAGCCATGCTCATTGGAGGAATCAATTTCGCATTGTTCGTTAACTTATACTCAGTGATGGGTTTTCGATTGGTTGCTCCACCACACAACTTACCGATAGGTTTAGCCTCATTGATCTTTCTTTGCTATCTGGCAGGAACGCTCAGTTCGAAACTCACATCCACCTGGAGTAAACATTATTCTCCCATTGCAGGTATTGTTACTGGTTCTGTTGTAAGTCTATTAGGTATGTGCGTTGCTTACATCGACTCACTATGGGCAATGATTCTTGGCTTAATGTGCATTAGTTTTGGGGCATTTTTTACCCATACGCTGGCTTATTCATGGGTAAGTCGTAAAGCGATTCACGCTAAAGCAACAGCGACAGCTTTATATTTGGTCCACTACTACATCGGCGGAAGCCTTGGCGGCTTCTTCCTTATCTACTGCTGGCAACATGGTGGTTGGTCAAACGTCATGCAAGGTGGAGCCTTACTCTATCTCATGCTATTTACACTAAGTTATTGGCTCGCTAAATGGAACAAACGCCACTGTCAAAGCAAGCCCGAAGGAGGGAATTCTGCTATCCTAGCGGCAAACTCTAACTTGGAAGCAAAATGACAACAATAAGCTCAACCGGCGATATCGCTCAACAAGTCGAACAATGGCTTAACGACGTAGTTATCGGCCTTAATTTATGCCCTTTTGCCGCAAAACCACAACGTAATAAACAAATAAAGATATTTGTTAGTGATGCTAACACCGAAGAAACGTTACTCGAAGATATTTTAAGACAACTTATTGAACTCGAAACAACCCCGCCTTCAGAGCTAGAAACAACATTGGTAGCGGTTCCTAACATGTTGGAAGATTTCTATGACTACAACTTGTTTATTGATTGGGTGGAAGCATTGATTAAACAGCAAAATTGGGAGGGGGTATTCCAGCTAGCGACTTTCCATCCTGATTATTGTTTCGGTGGCACAGAACCTGAAGATGCAGAGAACTTAACCAACCGTTCTCCTTATCCTGTTTTCCATCTTATTCGCGAAGAAAGCATGGAAAAAGTGCTCAAACATTACCCCAACCCTGAAGCGATTCCTGACACCAATATCGCGCGCGTTGAATCATTAACGGAAGCAGAAAGACGTAAACTGTTTCCTTATCTCTTTTGTTAATTACTGAGAAACGATAAAGAGCATCTGACGATGCTCTTTTTTATGCGACTTCAATAGGTTGTAAAGAACAGTAGATTGTTTTATTTCGTCCTTGGATTTTTGCTTGGTAAAGTGCTCTATCTCCTAAAGCCAAGATTTGGTCCAACAAGGATTTACGGCACCCTGTTTCTATTGGCAAAGAAAAATCGAACTCGCAAACGCCAATTGATACCGTGACACACTTACCATCTAACGTAATTTGATTGACCGATTTATGGAGCTTTTCGATAAGCTCTCTAGTAGAGCGTAATTCTTGCTCCGGAATCCAAATCACAAACTCTTCTCCACCAAAGCGAGCAATAAAGTCCGATTCACTAAGCAGCGAACTTAAGCTAAGTGCGCACTTTTTCAACACGTCGTCACCGATCTGATGCCCATAGGTATCATTGACTAACTTGAACTTATCTAAGTCAATAACCAGTAAAGCCCCTTTTCTACCGGACTCCTTCATCTCTTCAATACTACGGTTGAGCGTTTTAAATAGGCTCCGGCGATTGGCCACCTTTGTCAGCGGGTCGTGATGCGCTTGATACTCTAGACGGGCGTTTAATTGCTTGAGCCTCTCCTCTTGGTCACGTCGAACTAACTCAACCTCTATCCATGAAGCCATTAATTTAAGTACGTCGATATCTATCTCACGAAACTTTCTCGGATAAGGTTGAGCGGAGGAAAAGTTTAACGTCCCATACACTTCATCATCCACAACAATGGGGATTCCTATATAAGACTCTAAGCCAAATGTTTGATAGGCCGGGTGCGTGGCATATTTATCGTCTTCTCCCATATTCTCTATCGCCACTGGACCAGATGAACGGCAGGTAATCTCACAGTAGGTTGATTGGTAATCAAATGTATCTCCAGCGTTCAAGGGCACGCCCTCAGGGGTAACACAGTGCATGACTTTGTACTCGGAGTCATCTATACGTGACAGGATCCCGATATCCAAATTGAAGCACTCAAGACCCATCATAATCAGCTGACTCATCTGGACATCAAAGCCCTTTTGGTAATCTTGCGTAATTTGATAAAGACGTCTTATGACAGTCTCGCTATCGCTACCTATTTCCATAGATGTTTCTCGGCAAATATAATTAAATGTGTTGCTAACTAGATAAAAAATAAATGAAAACGCTTAATTCTGCACTATTACGATGAAAGTTATTTGCAGTTATGTCCAGAAAAATGGCGGGTTAGCTTTCGCTTTGGTAGTATTGGGCAACCATAATTTTCACTCAGGTAAAGGATATGCACCTTTCTAAACTCACCAACGAAATCTTTGAACACTTATACCGCGACATCACTGAATTTCGTAGCACTTTTGATTTACCAGTATCCTCTCCTGAAAGCTTGGACCAAAAAGCAGACACACTCCATACCTCTTTGGCGATAGAAGAGCTTACTGAATTAGCAGAAGCTGATTGTAAAATGGAGCAAGCTGACGCGATCGTAGATAGCGTATACGTCCTAATGGGTCGTCTAGTCCATTTAGGTCATGACAAAATCGAAGACAACTTAGCGATCAACTATTTAATCGACCTACTGCTGAACGTAGCGGTTAATCGAGGCATTGACTTCCTACCATGCTGGGATGAAGTACATTCGAGCAACATGAGTAAAGTGTGCAAGAATGAAAAAGAGTATGCCGATACTGAAGCACACTACGCAGAGCAAGGTATCAAGTTGATGGCCGTGCAAAAAGGTGACTACATCATCGCGAAATGCGCAGAAGATTTTGTATCGGAAGGCAAAACCATTCGCCAAGGTAAGGTACTCAAATCAGTGTATTACCGCCCAGCTGATTTGGCACCACTGACCAACTAATAAAAAGCCGCCACCTGAGGTAAAACCTAGGTGGCGGAAGCTGCCATATCGAAAATTGCGACTCTATATCATCTAAGACAAGAAAAAAACGTTCCCACCTTTTCTTCATCCCAGTAGAGCCAAACAAGAACGAGAATGTATCGTTATCACTCTTGCGATTGGCATGCCACCTTTTCAATTATTGATAAGCTATTGATTTAGTTAAATTGTTTCGCAAACACCGACAAGATCCGTAATCAATTACGCGCTTTTCTGGTGCGCTTTGCACTAAAATTGCTACCAAAGGGGTAGATCAAGTGAAAAGGTAAGCCTGAATATGACGCTCAATCAAACAGCAAAACTGATTTTCGATTTACAACGGCTTTCGTTACTCGCGTGTTGAAAACGGATTCTAGCTGTTGCTCGGTCAACACATCTTCCGGCCTTCCGAACTGTTGCATAACGCCCTTGTCGAACAAGACAACTCGGTCAGCGTAATTTAACGTTCGGTTCAAGTCATGATTAGACATCACAACCGTCAAGCCCAGATCAGCCACCTTTCTAATCAGCCGATAAAGTAAGCTTTCTTGACCGATATCCAAAGGCGCAGCTGGCTCATCTAAGATCAGTAGCTTTGCCGAAGGATTTAACGCAGGCCATATCTGCAGACAAATGGCGCACAATCGCACGCGCTGCCACTCTCCACCGGAAAGATTGTGAATAGAGCGATGCAGTTTATCACCAAGCTCGAGTAGCTCAGCCAGTTCGCGTACAGTTTCGTCGACCAATGTCTCCTGATGACGCTCACCATTTGGGATGGACAACGCTAAGTATTGAGCAACCACTAAGTTAAATGCTGGCTTATCCGATTGAGACAAAAATGCTCTTTGGCTGGCGAGCGCTTCTATCGAATAACATTCAATGTTCTCTTCGTCATAATAGACATCGCCTTGATAATCCAGTAGCCCAGATAATGCCGATAGAAAGGTACTCTTTCCGCTACCATTAGGGCCAATCACATGCAGGATTTCCCCTTGTTCCACATTGAGAGAAAATGGCAAGAGGCGAGAGCCGACAGAAAGGTGACTAACGCGAATCATGATTTTTCACCAACATCCAAATAAATACAGGCGCACCTATTGTCGTGGTCACCACTCCAAGGGGTAGCTCCGCTGAATCTAGCGCAGTACGAGCAACAATATCAGCCAATACCAGTAGGGTCGCACCGCTTAGTGCAGACAAAGGAAGTAAGTATCGATTCTCGCTGCCTAGAGATAGCCTTAACAAGTGAGGAACGACTAGACCGACAAAGCCAATGATGCCCCCTAGAGCAACGGCTCCACCGACCAAAATAGAAACCGCTAAGATCAGTTTCCAACGTATTGCTTCTACGTCAATGCCCAGCTGCTTGGCATGAAGCTCGCCCATCATTAGTTTATCAAGTGTTTCTCCTTTGAAGCAGAGCCAGACTAAAACAGGTAATAACACCAAAGTCAGGACATGATGTCCCCAGCTTGCTCCGCCTATGCTTCCCATCAGCCAATACATAAGCTGGCGTAGGCTTAAATCATCACTAAAATAAAATGCCCAGGTAACCACTGCGCCACTTAAAATGCCCAGCGCGACCCCCACCAACAGAAGACGAGTAGTAGTTAACCGAGCTGCCCGAGCGAAACCGACGAGCAATAGGGTGAACAACAATGCGCCAACCACTGCTGCCATCATAAAACCAATCGGTGTTGCCAGTGTGGGTAAGAAAAACAGCACTAACACCATCATCACGCTCGCGCCACCTGAAATACCAATCACACCGGGCTCTGCCAACACATTACCCAGTAAAACTTGCAAGACCGCCCCCGATACAGCGAGTGATGCGCCAATAGCAATTGCCGTCAGCAAGCGAGGTAAACGCAGTTGCAACACCAGTTGCTCCATTAAAGGGGTAATTTCAGAGAAAGGAGAAATGACGAGTTCACCCACCACCAAATAAACAGTGCTAAGTAGCAACAAAAAAACGCTAATAACGATGGCGAACAGATTCCAGCGTCTCTGCTTGCGATAGAGTAATTGACTAAATTCCATGTACTGATAAACGCTGGCGAAGCCGATTCCTAGCGGTAGAAACAATAATGGCTTAACGATACCGTTAAGCCATTGAAATAGGAAGCCTGAATACTCAGTTTAAAGGCTGAGAGGGTTAATCGTAAACGACCTGCCCTTCTTCATATCGAGTCTTTACAGGGCAAACCATTAATGCAGCACGTTGGCCTATCGCAACATGGCGATTTGGGAAGACAATCGCTTCACCTTCATTTTTCGCCATTAGTGGCTTATCACCGTCGTGGCCAAACACTTCCCCATGTTTAAATGCTGTAAAGTTCTCGACGTTATCATCAAACATGAAATCAAAATCATCATGTAACCGAACAATAGTGCGGCTAACACGGTACATAACCGGTTGGCGAGGCAAGTGTTCTGCTTTAGACGCACTGAGTAAATCACGCATCGCTAAGTCGAAAGC
>NZ_CFHWOM010000027.1:41162-50962 GCF_984391705.1 Vibrio sp.
TAAAAACTTGTCACCACTCGCTTAAGGTTTGCTGCTATATCAAGCTCAACCGATGGCTCATACTCTTTATCATCAAAAAGACGATTTAAGTTCATTTCAAGGAATCGGGTATGAGCGTTTGTTGCCGCTGGGTGCGCGATAATAAACAATAAACGCTCAGTGACTGGCTGAAATCCAGACTGAATATCTGTAATGATCTTGTCGACAATTTCCATCGGTGCGGTTTCATCACCATGAATGCCACAAGAAAAAATAATGTGTTTTGTTTCCTGCGTCATATTGGCAGGAATGACTTCAAGTACACCACGTTGATGTAATTTAAAGACCGCTCCACCAGCTACTGTGATTTCTCCAGCTGGCATTTCTTGTTCTAAGTCTAAGCTGTCAAAAAGAAAAGATTGGCGAAAGAGGTTTTTCGTCATGCGCTACTCCTTTATTGCACAGCGAGTATGTTAATGAATTGTTCTGACAAATTATGTAGAAGCGATCCCACTTATCGACACAAATCGTGTGCCGCATCGTAATTTATCAAATTGTTACACTGGGGTGTAAACGAAAAGCACTCGCGATGCAAAATAGCCGAGCGCTCGCTCGGCTTTAAGATCATATCATAAATAAGAATCGGCTATTTTTGATCTAGCAACGATTCAAACTCATCTATTTTACTTTCTACTCTATCGATGCTCTGTTGCCAGAAATCAGCTGTAGTAAGGTCCATCCCTAAATGCTTACTGACGACTTCTTCTGCCATCATTGAACCCGTGTCTCTTAGCAAATTGACGTAATCTTGATAGAACTGCTCGCCTTTGCTTTCACGTTGAGCATACACACCAATACTAAACAGGTAGCCAAATAGATACGGGTAGTTATAAAAACTCACCTGAGAAATGGAGAAGTGCAGTTTACTGGCCCAGAAATATGGATCTGGCTCCGACATCGAGTCACCATACCAATCTTGCCAAGTAGTGCTCATTAAATCACATAGCTGAGAAGCGTCTAACTCCCCTTCGCTACGCTGCTCATAAAAGCGCTTTTCAAACTCGTAACGCACAGGAATGTTGACCATCAACGCGTAACAACTCGATAGCTCCTCCCAAAGCATTTCCAGTTTTTCTTCTCTCGTTTCAACCTGTTCAAGAAGATAATCTCGAACAATATTCTCCGCAAAAATAGACGCCGTTTCTGCAAGCGTCATCGGATAACGAGTCTGGCACAGTGGCATATCACGCATTACCCAGTTATGGAAAGCGTGGCCAATTTCATGAGCTAGCGTCAGTAAGTCAGAGCGGCTTCCTCCCCAAGTCATGAATACCAGTGGTGTTCGGGTAGCCGCGAACTTAGTACAGTACGCACCTAAACGGCGATTTTCGCTTGGCGCTGCGTCAATCCAACCATTTTTCACCATTAAGGTTACAAACTCTGCCATTTCTTGATCAACACATGCAAAAGCAGCACGTATGATCTCTATTGCTTCGTCAAATCCATAGGTTTTAGGTTCTGAATCAGTCAAACTTGGCATTCCCGCTAGATGATTCCACGGGGTCATTTTTGCTAGTCCATGCACTCGAGCCATTAGCTTACCGGCTTTCTGCCCAACATGGCGATTCGCTTTCGCCGTGCCCATCATTGCATCTAATGTTTCAGATTGAATCCGGCTGTCATGCAAGCTTGGTTCTAGGAAATGAACATCGCGGACTTTTGAACGCTTCTGATATTCGGTCAAACGCCAACCAGCTAACGCGTTGAGAATGCCAGAGAACGACTCTTGATTTTGACGCATTGCGTTTTGGATACCACGCCAAGCCGGCTCTTGGGCTTCAAACTCAGTCCCATAGAGAGTGCTGGCTGCTTGAGAGAAGCCAACCTGAGTTTTTAAGCCATCTTCTAGGGTCACTTGCAATGAACCAGTAATATTGTCGTACAAACGCCCCCATGCATCTTTGCCATCAACCTGCATTGCAGAAAGCAACTGCTCTTCAGCAATGCTGAGCTTAGTATCAGCTAATTTACGCATCGCTTCTATTTGAAAGCTTTGTCCTGAAACATCCGTACTGTCATGACTAAGAACATCTTCAATAAAGCTATCTGGTGAAGTTAGCAAAATATCTTGGTATGGAGTAAAAGCTTGGCTAAGTTCAGAGTGCAATTTAGCAACGCGCCCGATCAGTGCTTTTGCTTCACTGTTAGTGGCATCCGTTGAGGCATGACAATTCGCAAATGTACTGATTGTTGCTAACAACTTGCCTGCAGCTTCGCTGGTTTGAATAGCATTTTGTACCACAGACACTGACGTACGAGTGTCAGTATGTAAAACGAGCGTCTGGATACATTGTTGGATTAGTTCAATATCTTGAGTAATTTTGCTATCGCTCAACCCTTGATAGGCGATAGATAAATCCCAATTTGGTGTCGTCATTTTTATATTCCTTGCTCAAGCGAAATAGAAATAGGTGCTCCAATCGAGCATACCCGCTTATAAATCGCATCGGCTTTAATGATCTGAATGTGACTGATTGTCTGATGTCCTATTTGCAGGCTTGAATACAAGCGGCTATCTCGCCAATCGATTGGTAATAGCGACGCCAGAATCATCCTGATGGTCCCACCATGACAAATAATTAACGTGTCTTGCTCGACATCTAATACAAGCTGATCCCAGCTTGTTGTAATTCTTTTATTAAAATTGCTTAGGCTTTCTGCACCAGGAAGGGTGTTCTCCGCTGGCGACTGCCAAAATTGCTCTAGTATAGGCCAGGACGATTTTGCCGAGTCAAAGGATACCCCATCTAACTCGCCAAAACTCATCTCTTTTAACTCTGGCTCGATTGTGACCTCAAGTGAAGGCTGTGCATTGGCTAACAAGTTCGCCAAATCAGCACAACGCTTTAGTGGTGAAGTGACAACTCGCTTAACCTTAAGTTGGTGACTCAAAAAAGCCTGAGCGATCTGTTTTTGGGTCTGGTCGTCTACCGGCACATCGGTATGACCATACAAAGCTGGAGCGCCTATGGTTTTTCCATGACGCAGCAAATAGATGTTTATGGTTTTACTCATGCCCACTCTTTAAGGTCATTGGAAGACCAGCAGCGATAAATGTCACTTTTTCTGCTAACTTAGCCACTGCTTGGTTCATCCACCCAGCATGGTCAACAAACAATCGGCTGACTTCCCCCATAGGAACAACCCCTAACCCAACCTCGTTGGACACTAACACAAAAGTCGCAGAGGATTTCTCCAAGGCGGCCACCAGCTGCGAAACTTGCGATCGAATTTGCGCTTCACTTGCTGTCTCGCCATGATTGTAAATGACATTGTTCATCCACAAAGTGAGACAATCGACAAGCACAACGTCGTTTGAGCCAAAGTCTTCAACTAGCGCGGCCAGTGCAGTAGGACATTCATGCTCAAGCCAAGTTTCATCGCGACGTTGCTTGTGATGGGCAATGCGCGACGCCATTTCGGCATCAAACGGCTGCGCTGTCGCAACATAGTGTCTCGCCCGCTCTGCTTGCTGCGCTATGACGCATTGCTCAGCGAAACTCGATTTTCCAGAGCGCGCACCACCCAAAATGAGATGAACCGCCATTAGCTTACTCCCAGCCAACTTAAAATGACCAAATAGGTAAGTAGCTCCATCAACTGCTGCGCTGCCCCCAAACAATCACCAGTAAAGCCGCCAATTCGCTTAATCAACCAGCGTTTAAAGGCTACGCGAAAAGTCAGTGCGGTAAGCACTAGGGCAAGACTCAGCCCCAAATCTAGCCATAACGCTGGGATAAAGCCAGAAACAAGGATTACCCCAAGCTCTGTCTTACTCTGTTGACTTGCCAGCGGCTTGCTTTTGCTGGTGTCACTGTCGGACACATAAGGCATGTCGTAGATAAGTGACGCCGCAAGCGCTCGACTTACGACATAGGCTGCTATCAAAGCCGAAATAACGTAGCCTGATTCAGCGAGTTGACTTAAGAAAAGAAACTTACCCAGGAGGGCCATGATCAAAGCACTCGCTCCATAAGTTCCAATTCGGCTGTCCTTCATGATGGCAAGGCGCTTTTCTTGCGTCATACCACCGCTAATGCCATCCGCCATGTCAGTCAACCCATCTTCGTGAAATGCGCCGGTGAGCAGCAGACTAAATATCATAGTCAAGAAAATGGATATATCGGCATCGAACAACAAACCGGAAAGCGCAAAAACACCAGCGCATAACAGCCCAAGAAGTAGTCCCACTAAGCCAAAATAACGTCCTGCTTGGTTCATGCGTTCTTCTGAGTAAGGCGTACTAGTAGGAATAGGTAACCGAGAAAAAAAACCAAGCGCTAGCAAGAAGAGCTCGATTTGATACTTCAGCGCCGCAGGCATTACACCACAACTCCTGCTTGTTCAAAGCTTGCCATGTTGTTATAAAATTCAGCCGCAGCTTTAATCAAAGGCACAGCCAACACGGCACCAGTACCCTCACCCAAACGCAGTGATAGATCAAGTAAAGGCGTAGCATCCAGCTCTTGCAGTAAATACTTATGCCCAGCTTCGTGGGATTGGTGAGCAAAAATCATAAATTCACGACATTGTGGGTTAATTTGGCATGCCGCGTACGCTGCTGCGGTTGCAATGAATCCATCTACCAAGGCTGGCGTCTTCTGTTCTACAGCTTGCAAGAACGCGCCAACCATTTGCACAATTTCAAAACCACCGACTTCGGACAATACGCTGTACACATCTTTACCGACACAACGCTCGACTCCTTGACTAATCAAAGCGATTTTCTTGTTCAATTGCTCTTGAGTAATACCCGTGCCGAGACCAACACAAGAGGCAACTGGTCGCTTAGAAAGCGCAGCCAATACAGCCGAAGCGCTTGAAGTATTGCCGATACCCATTTCACCAAACATCAGCAAATTGCTGCCACCGTTGATCAATTGGGTAGCCACACTCCGGCCATACTCAAGACCTTGCTCAACTTGCTCTGGGCTCATGGCAGCTGTTTGAGCAAGGTTCGCAGTTCGTTCACCTAAACGCTGAACGATAAAATCATCGTGGTCTTGCTCGACCGGAATTAAGATCCCACAGTCAACCACTTTAAGAACAACATCATTGGCACGGCAGAAGCAATTAATCGCAGCTCCACCAGCAAGAAAGTTAAGCACCATCTGCTGAGTGACCGCGCTTGGAGCGATGCTCACCCCTTCATCCGCGATGCCATGATCGCCAGCAAAAACAACGGCTGTAGGCTGGTTTATCTCTATCTCTTCTACGAGGAATCCTCGCTGGTTACTTTGAATCAACGCGAGCTGATGCGCCACTTGCTCCAGCTGGCCTAACGCGCCTAGCGGTTTAGTTTTTTGATTGATTCGATGCCAAATCTGCTCTGAATAATCCATATTTAATGCGCTCATACTACTTTGGCCTCGCGACAGAAAAGGTTCTCTCTAACACGGCATATTCGCTACCGCCCAGCCTCGAAAGTGGATTAACCCTTAGTGCGTCCACCACCAATCTATCAGAGCGTTCACCTATCACTGATGGATCAATATAAGCCGTTTCAATCTGAGCAAAAATCAAGCTTTGCGGCGTTTCGCCAATCTCTTTGACTTCAAAAAGAGTACAGCCAAAAGCAATCGGACACGCTTTCACACGCGGTAAGGAAAAACCATCAAAATCGACCAGTTCAATCTCATTGGTCTCTACTTCAGATACGCCATGTTCAAGTGTCGCAGCACTCTGGGTCACCTGTTCTGCCAGCTCAACGTTAGCAATGTGAATCACCATTTTGCCCGTTTCTAATACATTGCGAGTCGTGTCTTTCACCTCTCCTGTCGGCTTCTTACCAACCGAAAACATCATCAACGGAGGGTTACTTGAAACAGGTGTAAAATAGGAGAAAGGAGCAAGATTGTAATTTTGCTCTCCCGAGTCCGTCAGAACCCATGCGATTGGGCGCGGAATGATGGTTTGCGTCATTAAATGATAGATTTGAGTGGGCGCGAGAGTACTCATCTCAATGTTCATTTTGATTCCTTTATTGGCAAATCCCTTTGTGGGTTAGAGTGTATCGCGAAATCAGTGACTTAACATCCACTTTTGCGCTCGAATTGTTGAAGCCAGCGGGAGTCCGGAGCTGCTTTTTCGGAAGCAAATTGGTAGTCATAGTGAAAGAAATCTCTCAAAAGTACTATCCTTATAGATACTCCCTGTATTTACATTTATGTAAGTCATTGAAAATCATTAGACACAATATTGACGGCACAATGTGTGCATTAGGAGAAATGTTGAAGCGCTAGTTAGCGCTGTAGTTGATAGCACTGGAGGTACTTATGTTTGCCAATCAACGTTCGAAAAAACAAAAACCCGTTAAAAATGGCCAAAAAACTCAAAAGCGCGTGCCATTGTCTCTCACCTAACGTTTAATCACTTTTCTCTCAACAAAAAGACCTCGCGCCTGTGCGAGGTCTTTTAGATTAATCGCTGATCAGTCTGTCTTAAATTTAGTCACCAATGCGTTCAGCTCATCGGCTGATTGTTGCATAGATTGGGAGTTCAGCTGCGCTCGCCCTGCTACATCGTCAACTCTTTGAGTATCCTCATGTACTTGCTGAATATTCCGATTGATCTCTTCCGCAACTAAATGCTGCTCTTCCGCGGCTGTCGCAATTTGAGTACTCATATCGTGAATAGAAGAGACCGACTCAGAAATACCGCTAAAACTGGTGTTGACTGATTCTGTGATCTCTACCGTTTGTTGTGAAGCGCTTAAACTCACTGACATTTGCTCAGTGACTTCTTTGGTTCGGTTTTGTAAGCGCTGCACAAGTTCATTGATTTCCGCGGTCGAGTCTTGAGTGCGTTTCGCCAAGGCACGAACCTCATCCGCTACCACCGCAAAACCTCGCCCTTGCTCACCTGCACGAGCTGCTTCTATAGCAGCATTTAGTGCCAACAAGTTCGTTTGCTCCGCAATCCCTCGAATCGTGTCTAAGATTGCGGTAATTCCTTGGCTATCCTGCTCTAACTCGCCGATAGTTTCCGATGATGCCGAAATCAGTTGCGCAAGTTCATTCACGCTCGCGACAGCACTATTGATATCTTTTTGCCCTTGACCAACCAATGCTTGACTACTGTCAGCTGCTTGAGCTGCTGTGGTACACAAATTTGCCACTTCATTTGCTGTTGCGACCATTTCGTTAAATGCGGTTGATACCATTTCTACCGCTTGATTTTGGCGCTCTGATACTTGAGCGAGGTCTTCTGAGACGGTTAATGCGCGCGTCGCGGACTCCCCCATTGACTGACCTGCACGAGAGATCTGTTGGATTAGCTGGCGAATCGCTTTTAAGAAGGCATTGAAATAACCCGCGAGTTCGCCCGTTTCATCGTTCGAACGAACTTGTAGCTCTTTGGTTAGATCTCCTTCCCCTTCAGAGATCTCTTTCAGTCCGCTAGAGACAAGTGTTAACGGTTTGGCAATAAGGTTGGCTAAGAAGATGGCTCCCGCGACGAAGATGATAACCAACACCACAACAATGACCGAGATAAAACTCAGCAAATTCTGACTATCTTCCATTACTTCGTCATAGGTAATTAAGCCAACAAATTTCCAACCCAACTTGCCTGAGTGATACACATTCGCCATGTAATGCTCGCCGTCTATCGTTATGTCAACCACCCCTTCACGGGTTTGACCGATTTGTCGGTAAGCGTCACCTAATTCGTTTACATTTTTAAAATTATTATCTGGATTGTTGGCATCAACCAATACATTACCGGAATCTTCAATCATCATCAGATACCCGGTTTCACCAAGCTTTATTTGTTTGACAATGTCCGTTAGGTTTTTCAGGGACACGTCGATCGCAACCACACCTGATGCTGATGAATCATTGGCTGAGAAGGCCTTTACCGTACCAACAATGGTGGCGTCGTCGGCCGCCCAGTAGTAGGCCGACGTGCGTCCTACATTGGTTGGCGATGACTTTCCTGTTGTAAACCAAGGCCGTGAACGAGGATCATACCCTGCTGTTGTTTTGCCCTTTGGCCACTGAATATAGCCACCTTGCTCTGTACCCATATAGACATATGAATATCCAGAATGGGAGTTTCCAAGCTGCCCCAACAACTTAAATATATCTTGCTCAACTTGGCTATTGTTATCTGGCGTCATTTGTACCGAGGCTTTATCCGTATACGTTTCGATTGAACCGTCAGCCGCTTTGATGGCAGGATGTTCCGACAGCATACGCACATTATCTTCGATAGCATCAAAGTAGATTGCAATCGCATTATCAACTTGGCTGATTTCACCTCGGCTGCGCTCAATGAAGTCGGTTACAGCTTCTGTTCGTGAACTCGATATGACGACATAAGAGATAATCGCAACTGGAAGCAAGGTAGCGGCAATGAGCCCCAACAATAGTTTCTGTTTAATTTTCATAACCCAACGGCCTTATGCGTTCGTTTACTGTTATGTAATAAAGTTAGTCGATAGGACTAGAGATGCCATTGAGACAGCTAGTACCATTCGACAAGTCAAGCTTTGATCACAGACTTTCTCCACCATTTAAGCGATGCTTCCCTGAACACTTTCTAATCAGCCTGATGGGTTGATATCACGCACTAAAACTTCGGTGTATTATCTTGCATAGTGAAGACAACCTAATCGTCATTACCGCTGGAAGCTCAGGCTTAGTCGGAACAGAACTGATAAAACAAATGCTCGAAGAGCAACCCATCACGTATATCTACGCATTAAGCCGCAAAGATCTTCCGTTTTACCATTCGAAGCTTGAAGTTATTAAAAACCAAGAATTGGATATCCATGATTGGGATGAGTCGAAAGTGACCCCACACTATGGCTTTATTTGTTTAGGGACGACCAAAAAACAAGCAGGAAGTAAGGAAGCATTAGAAAAGGTTGATTATGAACTGGTGTGTAAAGTCGCTCAGCAAATGCAAGTGATTGGTGTTAAACGACTTTGTGTTGTATCAAGCTTAGGCGCTTCTGCTCATTCCCTCTCACATTACTTGAGATGTAAAGGGAAAATGGAGATGGCCATTGAAAGACTTGGATTTGAGCATGTTACTTTCGTAAGACCTGGGCCTTTAGTTGGCTTAAGGGAGCACCCGCGAAACGATGAACGACTCGTGCAAGCGATATCGTCTGTATTAAAACCTTTAATGATTGGCCCACTTGGCAAGCTCAAACCTATCAGAGCCAGTGTTGTCGCAAGAGCTATGCAGTACGCTATTTTCGCCAATTCAAATAAAAAAGTTCAACATCTTGATAGTGTCTCTATGCGAAGATTGGTTAAACAGTATCAATAAATTACGCTTAACTATCCGTGTTTGGCTATTTAGACATCACTCGCAATTCTAAATAACCATTGGGTATAAGAAATTCTCTTTCTTCATTTCAATCCTTGTATTTGAATCATTACTCTCCCTTACAGAACCCCAGCCCATAACACATTAATCAAACTAATGTGACGCATAAAAAATATAAGGATTTCAATTATGTCAGTTGCCTCTATTGCTTCATTGGCAATATTTGTCGCTATTCTGTTTTTTCTCTATGGACAGCAGAAAAAAGAAAACACTCTCTCTCGATTAGTGCTATTTGGTTTAGTCTCGGGCAGTATATTTGGTCTTAGTCTTCAACTGGTTTTCGGTGAAGGCAATCCAGTTATCGCTCAAACATTAGAGTGGGTAAATGTGGTTGGTAAGGGCTACGTTGGCCTGCTGAAGATGATCATTATGCCATTGGTATTGGTATCCATGATCGCTGCTGTCGTGAAGCTAGAAAAAGG
>NZ_CFHWOM010000028.1:0-50486 GCF_984391705.1 Vibrio sp.
ACCCTGGAGGGGTTCCCGAGTGGCCAAAGGGATCAGACTGTAAATCTGCTGGCACTGCCTTCGATGGTTCGAATCCGTCCCCCTCCACCATATACATAAAACCAGCTCATTGAGCTGGTTTTTTTTGTATCCATCATTTGCTGATATTAGCTCTTCTAAAAAGCATAAAAAAAGCCCCGACTCTGCGGGGCAAGTACTAGAGCTTTCCAGTTCTAGCGAAGCAAACACTATAGGGGGTGTTAGCTTTGGAAAAGAATAATACGTGTCTCATAAGGCTTAAGTACCTGACGCAAAGAGACCTCACCTTCTAGCGGATAGTTACCCAATAAATACGTCGCATCCGAAAGCTTAAGTTCACTTGGCAATACGCACTCCGTTTCTTCAGCGTAAAAGTTATTCAAACAGATCAGCGTTTGTGTCTTTGACTTACGCTGGTAACCAAACACGGCTTCGTGCTCAGGGTAAAGATCTTGGTAGCTACCCGTGGTAATAACCTCAACACCCTTACGCAACTCGATCAACTTCTTATAAAAGTGAAATACTGAGTCATTATCAGCAACTGCCTGCTCTGCGTTAATCTCTGTGTAGTTCTGAGCGACTTCTAGCCAAGGTTGCCCTTTAGAAAAACCTGCGTAGGCATCTCTGCTCCACTGCATTGGAGTTCGAGAGTTATCACGGGACTTTTGCGCAAGTATGGCGATCATATCTTCATGGCTAACACCTTGCTCATTGAGCATGATGTCATACATATTAGTGCTCTCGACATCTCGATATTGTTCTATCGAAGTATAACCAGGATTGGTCATGCCGATTTCTTCACCTTGGTAGATATAAGGTGTTCCCTGCATCATATGGACAGATGCTCCAAGCATTTTTGCAGATTCCACTCGATAGTTTTGATCGTCACCTAAGCGGCTCACCACTCGTGGCTGATCGTGGTTACACCAAAACAGTGCCCCCCACCCTTTACCATTTAAACCGGTTTGCCAGTGGTTAAAAATCTGCTTTAGTTGGATGAAATCAAATGGCGCTTTGGTCCACTTCTCACCATTTGGGTAATCCACTTTTAGGTGATGGAAGTTAAACACCATCGACAGTTCTTTGTTGTCTAAAGAAGAGTATTGTTGGCAGTGCTCTAGTGTGGTTGAGGACATTTCTCCTACCGTTACACTGCCATATTTTTGGAACACCGCTTCACTGATCTCTTGCAAGTATTCATGTACACGTGGACCATCGGTATAGAAACGGCGACCATCCCCTACGTTGTCATTAGGAAAGTCTTGTTGCTTAGAAATGAGATTAATGACGTCTAGGCGAAAGCCATCAACGCCTTTCTCAGCCCAAAAGCTGATCACTTCTTTCACTTCAGCGCGAACTTTAGGGTTTTCCCAATTTAAATCAGCTTGCTCTTTGGCGAACAAATGGAGGAAGTATTGGCCTGTTTGTGTATCCAACTCCCACGCACTACCGCCAAACTTGGACTGCCAATTGTTTGGGATATCACCATTAACGGGGTCTTTCCAAATATAGTAGTCACGGTAAGGACTATTCTTGTCACCAAGTGCAGACTGGAACCAGTGGTGCTCAGTGGAAGTATGGTTGACGACAATATCCATAATGATGCGAATACCACGTTGGTGCGCCTCTGCAAGCAGCTGGTCAAAATCTTCCATGGTGCCAAAGTCTGGGTTGATGGCGTAGTAATCTGAAATATCGTAACCATTGTCTATCATCGGCGATTCATACACAGGCGTTAACCAAATCGCATCAACTCCTAAAAGCTTTAAGTAATCTAGCTTAGAAATAATGCCTTGAATATCTCCCGTGCCTTTATTGCCACTATCACAAAAGCTCTTGGGGTAAATCTGATAAATCGAGGCGGTTTTCCACCAGTTTGCATCGTTCGTGATTACGGACATGATTAAACTCACTTACCTAAAAATAAATCTGAAAAGGAAGTAGCGGCACATAGAGTCAAAAAGCCGCTACTCCAAAATGGTGGTTATTGCTGGTTAGGCGTTTGCTGTTTCAAGCTCGCCTTTTGACTCTGCGCGTTTGTAGAAGAACAAAGTCAGTGCAGCAGGGAGAGCAATCGCAACAAGCATTGCAATGGCGTAGATTCCCCAGAACTGTGGTTGAATAGATAAGATACCTGGCAAACCGCCTACACCAATACCATTCGCCATTACCCCTGCACTTCCACAAATCGCAGCTGCCATCGCGCTACCGATCATTGCGCTAAGCATTGGGAACTTGTATTTCAGGTTGATGCCGTACATCGCAGGTTCTGTCACACCTAGGTAAGCCGAAATCGCAGCCGGAACAGAAATATCACGTTCACCATGTTTTTTGCTGATGAGAATGATGCCGACAACCGCAGAGGCTTGAGCAATGTTTGACAGTGCAATTAGAGGCCAGATTGGTGTACCACCCAGTTCTTGCATTAGCTGCAGGTCAACCGCGTTGGTGGTGTGATGAATACCAGTAATCACTAATGGGGCATAAAGGAAACCAAACACCATTGAACCAATCACAGCAAAGTCACCCGTCATCGCCGCTTTTGCAGCAAAAGCCACACCATCACCTAACACGCGGCCAAATGGGCCAATAAGTGAATGAGCAAGTACAACCGATAGAATGATTGAGACAAAAGGAACGACTACTAAGTAAAGGTATGAAGGAACAATACGCTTGAGGTTAGTTTCAATAAACGCCAGCGCAACACCGGCCAACATTGCTGGAATTACCTGAGCCTGATAACCAACCTTTTCTATCACGAATAGGCCAAAGTCCCATACTTCCGGTACTTGCTTACCAATCAAATAAGCATTCATCAACTGAGGTGACACCAAGGTTACACCCAATGTAATACCGAGAATCGGTGTACCACCAAGCTTTTTAACCGTCGACCAACATACGCCAACAGGTAAGAAGAAGAAGATCGCCTCACCAATCAACCACAAGAAGCTATGGACTGTTGCCCAGAATTGGCTGATTTCCGTCAGAGATTGACCATCAAACATCTTGATGTCGCCAATAACGTTACGGAAACCTAAAATCAAACCGCCCGTAATAATCGCAGGAAGTAGCGGTACAAAAATTTCAGCTAAATGGGAGATACCGCGCTCAAGGATGTTCATGTTCTGGCGAGCTGCAAGTTTGGCTTCATCTTTTGATGCTGCCGTTTGCCCTGTTAGTTCAATCAGCACTTTATAGACTTCATCGACTTCCGTGCCTACAACCACTTGGAACTGGCCTGCATTGGTAAAACAGCCTTTTACCATCGGCAGTGCTTCCAGCTCTTTCTCACTCGCTTTTTCAGTATCGTTTAGTACAAAGCGAAGGCGTGTTAAGCAGTGGCTAACGCTCGCGATATTGTCGCGCCCACCGACCAACTCAATCAGACGCTCAACTTCTTGTTTCGCAATCTTACTCATATCCATGTCCACCCTAATTGGATTCTCATTCATGTCTAAATCAATATCAGACTTTTTAACTGACTGTTCTTACTGACTTGCTTTTATATTTATGGGAACGTTCCCTTTTGTGTTTATTATATTGTCAGATCTAATACCAGATAAAAATGGGAACAATCCCATTAATTGAATAAGATCACAGTATAATTTTAAATCACTTTGAAAATAATGGTTTAGAGAGCGAGAGGATCTTGGGTAAGGTGAACTTGTTCTTGTTCACCATTTATATGTGAAATCAGAAGGTTAGCCGACTTTTCCCCAGCTAAAGAATATCCAGGATCAATACTAAAGACCTTAGGGAAGAGAAACGAAAGTAGCTCATTGCCACCAACACCTGTCACAACAACATCTTCACGATTTAATTCTTGTAAGCGCTTGATGACACCAAGTGCCAATGTATCACTGGCACATACTATTGCTTGGGTTTTCGTCGTTAGTACATTGTCCACCAACAAATAGGCACTCTCATGGTTTAGTTGTCCCGTCTGATAATTAGACTCAATCCCTTTTGATTGACACCACTCTAAGTAGGCGTTCAGACGAAGTTTACCCGTAGTTTTATCACTTGGGTCAACACCAATAAAAGCGATATGCTCTAGCTGTTTTTGCTCTAGGAACTCAAGAGCCTTAGTGATCACCTGCCTATTGTCGTAGTTGATCGATGACACCTCATCGGTATCCATGGCAATAACGACACTGCGATTTTGCCAACTAGACAGTTGGGTAACATCAAAATCACTAAAGCCAAATACTATCACGCCATCTACATTACGCTTTTTCAGCACGTCTAAGTGATCGTTAGTTTTATCACGATCAAATTGGCTTTCCATAATGACAACATCATAGCCTGCTGCATATAAGGTGTTGAGCATACTGCCGACAGCTTTGTTTTCCGACGGGGAATCTAGACGAGAAATAATAACCCCTACCACCTTCTGACTGCCTCCGCGCATCGCTTGCGCAGATTTAGAAGGCACATAACCAGATTCTTGAATTACTTGCTCTACTTTCGCTCGCGTCGCAGGCTTTACTTTCGGGTCATTAGTTAAAACTCGAGAAACGGTCGATTTTCCGACACCTGACAGCTTAGCGATATCAAGAATGGTTAGTTTTTTTTTCATTGCTGTTTATGGCTTCCTAGCAGTTTCATAATGGGAATACAGAGCGCTAAAGGTTCACTGTTCGATTTGGCAATTTTTATAGATAACGCGACCTAATTCCAAACGCGCTTCCTCTCCCTTAGTGTATAAGGTTACTGGATTGAGCTTTTCTGCAGTTCCGTCATCTAAGATGTATTTCGTGCCGGAACCGGATGGCATTTGAATCAAACGATAGTCATGCTTTGGTAGTCTCAGTAGCGCTTTGTCTTGCTTAGACATATAGCCAACCTGAAACGATTTACCTGACTCGCACAAATACGTTTTCCATTCGCCCTTAAAGCTATTTGGCGACTCAATGGCAGATTGAGTACAGCCCATCAGGCTGAGCAAAGCGGAAAAAATTAACGTTCGTTTTTTCATAGCAACCTCCAAACAAGTAAGGGCCGCATTAGCGACCCTTTCTATATTACTTAGCAAGATAGGCTGGTACGTCCTTAATGCTGTCCAATACTGCTGAAGCTAAAGCTTCGCCTTTTTCTGTCACAGGCTTACCAGTACGAACAAGAATTTTGGTTCCGACTTCAGCGGCATCAGCAGCCATCATATCTTCTGCTTTGTCACCAACCATCACAGAGTTAGCCATATCGATTTTAAGAAAATCGCGCGCAGAGATAAACATGCCCGGCTTTGGCTTACGGCAGCTACAGTCTTCTTTGTATTTACCTTGGCCATGTTCAGCATGGTGCGGGCAGTAGTAAAAACCATCAAACTCAACGCCATTGTCGACAAAGTTCCAGTCCATCCACTGAGTTAAGTCTAGGAAGCGGTCTTCACTAAACTTACCACGTGCAATACCAGACTGGTTAGTCACCAAGACAAGCAAGTAGCCCATCTCTTTCAGTTTCTTCGTCGCTTCAAACACGCCTTCGATAAATTCAAAATCGTGCTCATCGTGGACATAGCCATGATCTACGTTAATCACGCCATCACGATCTAAAAAGACTGCTGGTTTAGCCAAAATATGCTTCTCTATCTGTTTTTATTCGGGTCTATTGACCTAGTAATACTAAGAATTATTGCACGCTTTATTTCTTTCATCACTATCTAATTACCAATCGATTGAGCAAAACAACCATTTAGACGTCTAGACGTAAAAATATCTATTGACAGAAAACACGCGAGACCATAGCATCATCTACTAAATGAGATGTAGTTCAAAATTATCTACTGCTTCAAGGTAATCTGATTAGCGAGTTTCTCGATGATTGAAATTAATCAAGTTAACAAGGTGTTCTACCAGGGTACAAAGGAAATCAATGCCCTGAAAGACATAAACCTGCACATTCCTCAAGGAACGATTTTCGGCGTTATTGGCTCTTCTGGAGCAGGGAAAAGTACACTCATTCGCTGTGTAAACATGTTAGAGGCGCCAACCAGTGGCTCTATCATTGTCGACGGAGTAGACCTGACTAAGCTATCTAAATCTGAGCTTAGTAAAACCCGTCGTAATATCGGTATGATTTTCCAGCACTTTAACCTACTTTCTTCTCGTACTGTATTCAATAATGTTGCTTTACCGCTTGAATTAGCGGGTATCGATAAAGAGCAAATTACGGCAAAAGTAACAGAGCTACTTAAGCTAGTCGGCCTTGCGGACAAACATGAAAGCTACCCGTCTAACTTAAGCGGTGGGCAAAAGCAGCGTGTTGCTATCGCGCGTGCACTGGCATCAGATCCGAAAGTTCTACTGTGTGATGAAGCCACCAGCGCACTCGATCCAGCAACCACTCAATCTATTCTTGAACTGCTAAAAGAGATTAACCGAAAACTGAACATCACAATGCTACTTATCACCCATGAAATGGACGTGGTAAAAAGCATCTGTCATGAAGTCGCAATTATCGGTGGCGGTGAACTAGTAGAGAAAGGCACGGTCGGTGAAATCTTTGCTCACCCAAAAACCGAACTGGCACATGAGTTCATTCGTTCAACACTGGACTTATCAATCCCTGAAGATTACCAAGCGCGCTTAAAAGAGACTCGTGTGGAAGGCAGTTACCCACTGGTTCGTTTAGAGTTTACTGGTGCCACGGTTGATGCTCCACTGATGACGCAAATCGCGCGTAAATTCAATATCGATGTGAGTATCTTAAGCTCAGACCTTGATTACGCTGGCGGAGTTAAATTCGGAATGATGGTCGCTGAGCTGTTCGGTAACGAACAAGACGACAATGCTGCAATCGAATTCCTACGTGAACATAACGTAAAAGTAGAGGTGCTAGGTTATGTCCTTTAACACAGTTTCAGAATGGCTGAGCCTTAACGGCAATCTCTTGATCGGTGCGACTTGGGAAACCCTATATATGGTTGCTGTGGCTGGCATCGTTGGTTTCGCGGTTGGAATTCCGTTAGGCGTTATCCTACATACAACCAAGAAAGGTGGCTTACTCGAAAATACTAAGCTTAACGGTGTTCTTGGCGCTATTGTCAATATTGGCCGTTCAGTTCCCTTCTTGGTACTCATGGTTGCAATTATTCCGGTCACAAAAATCCTTGTGGGCACCTTTATCGGTACAACAGCGGCGATTGTGCCATTGACCATTGGTGCAATTCCATTTGTCGCTCGCTTAATTGAAGGGGCGCTACTTGAAGTACCTACAGGTTTGGTAGAAGCCGCGCAATCGATGGGTGCAACACCGATACAAATCATTTCTAAGGTACTGCTTCCTGAAGCACTACCAACGATTGTTAACTCAGTCACTATTACGCTAGTTACACTAGTCAGTTACTCAGCGATGGCGGGGACTGTTGGTGGTGGTGGTTTAGGAGACGTTGCAATTCGTTACGGATTCCACCGCTACGATGTGGTCATCATGGCCGTAACCGTCGTGATGCTGATTATTTTGGTTCAAATTATTCAATCTATCGGCGATGCCATTGTACGCCGTGTCGATCACAGATAAAAATTACTCGATTTATTACAAGGAGATAGTCATGAAATTCAATCTTAAAGGTCTTTTGGCAATTGCCGCCGCTGCATCAGCATTAGTTCTATCTGGTTGTGGTGAAAAAGCCGCTGACAACAGCAAAATCAAAGTTGGCGTAATGGCAGGTGCTGAGGCACAAGTTGCTGAAGTAGCTGCGAAAGTAGCAAAAGAGCAATACGGCCTAGATGTTGAGCTTGTTACCTTCACTGACTACGTAACACCTAACGCAGCATTGGATGACGGTTCAATCGACATCAACGCATTTCAACATAAGCCGTACCTAGATCAGCAAGTTGCGGACCGTGGTTACAAGCTGACTATCGCGGGCAACACGTTCGTTTACCCAATAGCGGGTTACTCTAAGCAAGTAAAATCTGTAGATGAGATCCAAGAAGGTGCACGAATCGCAGTACCAAACGATCCAACTAACCTAGGGCGCTCACTGCTTCTTCTTGAGCAACAAGGTCTAATCGAGCTACGTGAAGGCGCTGGCCTGCTAGCAACGGTTCGTGATATCACTGCAAACCCGAAAAACATCTCAATTGTAGAGCTAGACGCAGCGCAACTACCTCGCTCTCTAGATGACGTAGCTCTATCTATCATCAACACGACTTACGCAAGCTCTATCAACCTAACTCCACAAAAAGATGGTGTATTTGTTGAAGACAAAGAGTCTCCATACGTAAACCTAATCGTTTCTCGTGAAGAAAACCTAAACGCTGAAAACGTTCAGAACTTTGTGAAGTCTTACCAAACGGAAGAAGTTTACACAGCAGCATCAGAAATCTTCCAAGGTGGCGTAGTTAAAGGCTGGTAATCGCTTCCTAGATGAATTCAAACTGTAAGGGCTGGCATTTATGTGTCAGCCCTTTTATTTACTCTTCTCTGTATTCTTCTCGTAAGCTTTCAAAATAGTTATCAATGAGATAGTCATATCTACCGTCTTGCTTCATCGCCTCTAGGACCGCATCAAATTTGTTCCGCAATAGTTGATGCTCACGTAGCTTCGAGAAAGCAATGTAGCTCGGTGTCTCTTCCAATGGCGGAGTAAGGATCATCAGAGACTCCTCTAACCCTTGAGAAACCAAAATGCTTCTCGCCCCAAATTCATTATTAACCCAAACATCTGCTCTGTTGGCTCTAACAAGCTGCGCGCAATCTTCGGTTTTATTGCGACGAAAGATGACCCGAAATACACCAGACGCCAATAAAGAATCCATTCGTTTTCCGTAACTCACCTTATTTACCGCGCAAATAGAAAGTAAGCTAAGATCACTTTCGAAAAAAATGTCGCTGCGTAATGCGCTGCCCGTTTTAGTAATCAAACTTATATTCTGCATGAACAATACCTGCTGACTATAATCAGCAAACGTCTCACGCTGCTCATTTTTAAAAGCAGTAAAAACAGCATCAGAGCGCCCATATTGAACATTGTTTAAAGCGCGTGCCCACGGCAAGACTTGAATACGGATCGGCTGATTCAACTCTGCAAATATCGTTTCAACTAACTCAACGGCAACCCCGGTGAGTTGACGACCACTATTATCCACATAAGGCGGGTAATCTAACGTCACTAACTGCAAAGTTGAGTTAGCAGACACAGCAAAGCATTGTAGGTATAACAAGTAAGTTAGAAAGAGCCTTAATCGCATAATTATTACGTCGAACAGCTCGTACATCGACTGGCGGTCGGCAGATTAAGTGATTCCAAGTCTCGCAACGCAAGCCCTCCCTAATGAGTCTTTTATAAGTAAAGTTCACTCATAAAGGTTGTCAAACTAAACACCAGAGACAAAAAAGCCGGAGTTAAAACTCCGGCTTTCAATCAATAAGTTAAATGCTAACTTAAGGCGTGTAGTACGTGGCTGCGCCTGGGCCTACTGGTAGACCAAATACGAATACCCATAGGTAGAACAGTACGCTCCAACCGACAATGAAGACGATTGAGTAAGGCAGCATGGTCGCGATCAGCGTACCAATACCTAGGTTCTTCATGTAACGTGTTGCTACCGCAAGAATTAGACCGAAGTAGCTCATCATTGGAGTGATGATGTTAGTCGTTGAATCACCAATACGGTAAGCCGCCTGAATCGTTTCTGGCGCGTAGCCAACCAACATTAGCATTGGAACGAAGATTGGCGCAGTTACAGCCCACTGAGCTGATGCTGAACCGATCATTAGGTTAATGAAGCCACACATTAGGATGAATGCGAAGAACAGCATTGGGCCTGTTAGACCGATTTCCTGTAGGAAGCTTGCGCCCGCTACTGCGAATACCTGGCCAAAGTTAGTCCACTTGAAGAAGGCAACGAACTGAGCGGCGAAGAATACAAGTACGATGTACATGCCCATAGAAGACATAGACTTCGCCATTGCATCAATTACGTCACGATCAGTCTTCATAGAGCCTGTTACTTTACCGTAGACGAAACCTGGGATTGCAAAGAAGACAAAGATAAACGCGACGATACTTTTCAGGAATGGCGAACCTGCCACTGTACCTGTCGCTGAACGTAGAACGCCGTCTTCAGGAACGATTGTCCAAGCAAGAAGTGCTGATACAGCAACAACCGCTAGACCTGCCAGTTTCAGACCTTTCTTCTCAACGTCTGTTAGCTTGCCCATTGAATCATTAGAGAGATCTTCAGACGCTTCTTCATCATTGTATTTACCAAGTTTTGGCTCAACGATTTTCTCAGTGACGAACGCACCCGTAATGGCAATAAAGAAGGTTGATACGAACATGAAGTACCAGTTCACTTCTGGGCCAACTGTGTAAGATGGGTCAATCATCTGAGCGGCTGTCTCTGTGATACCAGAAAGCAGCGGATCAACCGTACCGATCAGAAGGTTTGCCGAGTAGCCACCTGATACACCTGCAAATGCCGCAGCAAGACCTGCAAGTGGGTGACGACCTAAAGAGTGGAACAACATCGCTGCTAGCGGGATTAATACCACATAGCCTAGCTCAGATGCTGTATTTGAAATGATACCAGCAAACACGACGGTAACCGTCACCATACGCTGAGACGCACCCATAACCATGCCACGCATTGCTGCAGACAATAGGCCTGAGTGTTCAGCAATCGCAACGCCCAGCATAGCCACAAGCACTGTGCCTAACGGCGCAAAGCCAACAAAGTTTTTCACTAAGTTAGTGACGATCAGCTGTAAACCTTCTGCATTTAGCAGGCTTACTACGTGGATCATGCCGTCAGCAGCACGACCTTTCGCTCCTTCCGGGCGCGGGTCCATGACAGAGACTTCAAAGTAACCTGCAATACCAGATGTCACTAGAATAGCAACACAGAAAATAGCAAATAGAGTGATCGGATGGGGTAATAGGTTCCCCAAATATTCAACCGTATCTAGAAAGCGCGTAAAGAGTGGCTTTTTTGGCGAGTTTTGTTTAATCGAAGCAGATGAACTCATCTGTTCCCTCCTTGTAGTTATTCCTGCGCATTTGTGACTATTTTGTCAACAAAGCCTGCGCAGGTTACCCGACACGGAGTTTAAAATGAAACCCAAAATGTTACAAAATGTGTAAATAACAAAATATATTAACGCATTTTGCACATTTAATTAGCAAATTAAACCAAACAAATAAATATAGACAGCATTATAATTCATATAAATACATGCGTTCCGTTTATATTTCGTACACTATTTCTGGACGGCTTTAAATCGAGGATTAGTTTTGCAAATCACATAAAGTCGCCCTCTCCGCTTAACAATTTGGCAATCCGGGTGGCGACTTTTGGCACTCTTTAAAGATTTAACGACTTTCATTGGTTACTCCTTACCTTTACTAAATTGTCCAAATCGACGCTTAAAGTTAGCCACACGACCTTCTTGATGGATGACGCGTTGCTTACCTGTGTAAAACGGATGCGACTTAGACGAAACCTCAATTGTAAAATACGGGTAAGTCTTGCCATCTTTCCACTCGATAGTGCGATCGGTTTGCAGAGTAGAGCCAATCAAAAAATATTCATCAATGCTCGTATCGTGGAAAACAACGGTTCGATACTCAGGGTGGATATTAGGTTGCATAAAACCTCCTTTGGTTAATTGTTATGTTATAACATATTAAATGATAATTATTATCACAAGGTTTTACTAGCTATTTCTATGTTATTTTTAATCAACCACTATTTGGAGAGATTAAAATGCACTCCGTAGAGCCTATCGGTTTTATTGAAAGTCCATACAAAGAAAAGTTTGCCGTTCCTAGACAACCAAGGCTTGTTCCTTCTGCCACATCTCGTGTGCGCTTAGCAGGACAAGCGAATTGTCTTGAAGCCGTGCGTGGCATCGAGCAATTCAGTCATGTGTGGTTACTGTTTTTGTTTGACCAAAATCTGGCAGCAGGCTGGAAGCCAACAGTCAGGCCGCCACGCTTGGGCGGAAATGAACGTATCGGTGTCTTAGCATCACGCTCGACATTCAGACCCAACGGGATTGGTATGTCAGCGGTTGAGTTAAAAGGTGTCACGACCAAGGGCGATCAAGTCTATCTCGAGTTAGGTAATGTCGATTTGGTCGACAACACCCCGATCGTGGACATCAAACCTTACATCCCATATTCAGATTCAATTGCCGACGCTCAAGGTGGCTATGCCGAACAAGCGCCTGACACCATCAATGTCATCTTCAGCGAAACAGCACAAAAAGCGCTTATTGGACGAACTCAAAGTTCAATGGAAATGGACGTGATCAAACAAGTTCTGGCGCAAGATCCTCGTCCTGCGTATAAGAAGAACAAGCCTGACAATAAGGAATATGCCGTTAACTTATTCGACTTGAATGTAAAATTCATCGTAGAAGGCAATTTCATTACGGTTACAACGATTGAGTGCTTTTGACAAAGCCAATTGGCTGATATTATAGACGGCTTAACAAATTTCCCTGTTTTGGGATTTCATGCTCCTGTCCATTCCGGCTTGAGTCATCAACTTTAATAAACGGATAAATTTAATGCGTACCAGTAATTATCTTCTTTCTACTCTGAAGGAGACTCCAAACGACGCAGAAGTAGTAAGCCACCAGCTTATGCTACGTGCAGGTATGATCCGTAAGCTAGCTTCAGGTCTTTACACCTGGCTACCTACTGGTCTACGTGTATTGCGTAAAGTCGAAAACATCGTTCGTCAAGAGATCGACAATGCAGGTGCTGTCGAAACTCTGATGCCCGTTGTTCAGCCGTTTGAACTTTGGGAAGAGACAGGTCGCAGCGAGAAGATGGGTCCTGAGCTACTTCGCTTTACTGACCGTCACACGCGTCCGTTTGTTCTTAGCCCAACAGCGGAAGAAGTAATCACTAGCCTAGTGCGTAATGAAGTGAGCTCTTACAAACAGCTACCGCTAAACCTTTACCAGATCCAAACTAAGTTCCGTGATGAGCGTCGTCCTCGTTTTGGCGTAATGCGTGCACGTGAATTCTGCATGATGGATGCATACAGCTTCGACATCGATAAAGAAGGTCTAGAGAAATCTTACCAAGCAATGCACGATGCTTACTGTAAAGCATTCGATCGCATGGGCCTTGAGTACCGCCCTGTACTGGCTGACTCTGGCGCTATCGGTGGTAGCGGCTCTCAAGAGTTCCACGTACTAGCAGAAAGTGGCGAAGACCTAATCGCATTCTCTACTGAGTCTGATTACGCAGCGAACATCGAAAAAGCAGAAGCAGCAGCGCCTGCAGGTGAGCGTGCTGAGCCAACTCAAGAGATGACGCTGGTTGATACGCCAAACGCGAAAACAATCGCTGAGCTTGTTGAACAGTTCGACATGCCTATCGAGAAGACAGTTAAGACGCTTTTCGTTAAAGCATCTGATGAAGTAGACGCAGATATCATCGCGCTTATCATCCGTGGCGACCACGAGCTAAACGAAGTGAAAGCGGAAAACCTTCCTCAAGTAGCAGCTCCTCTAGAGATGGCTACAGAAGAAGAAATTCGTACACTGATTGGCGCAGGCCCTGGCTCTCTAGGCCCAGTAAACCTTGAACTGCCATTCATTGTTGACCGCACAGTAGCTGTAATGAGCGACTTCGGCGCAGGCGCTAACATTGATGACAAACACTACTTCGGTATCAACTGGGGTCGTGACGTTGAGCTAGGCCAAGTTGAAGATCTACGTAACGTAGTAGAAGGCGATCCAAGCCCATGTGGTCAAGGTACGCTAATGCTTAAACGTGGTATCGAAGTTGGCCACATCTTCCAGCTAGGTAAAGCCTACTCAGAAGCAATGAACTGTGGTGTTCTTGGTCCTGACGGTAAGAACGTTATCCTAGAGATGGGTTGTTACGGTATCGGTGTATCACGTGTTGTTGCTTCTGCAATCGAGCAGAACCACGACAAATACGGCATCATCTGGCCAGACGCACTAGCACCTTTCCAAGTTGCTATCGTTCCTATGAACATGCACAAGTCTGAAGAAGTGAAAGAAGCGGCTGAGAAGCTGTACGCTGAACTGACGGCTATGGGTATCGAAGTACTGTTCGATGACCGTAAAGAGCGCCCAGGCGTTATGTTCTCTGATATGGAGCTTATCGGCGTTCCTCACACTATCGTGATCGGTGACCGTTCTATGAAAGAAGGCAACTTTGAGTACAAGAACCGCCGTTCTGGTGAGAAGACTGCAGTAGCGATGGCTGACATCGTTGAGCACGTAAAAGCGCAACTTGCTTAAGTTGTCTAACGCTTAAATACCAAAAAGGCTGATGTTTTTACATCAGCCTTTTTTCTATCTCACTTTCTTAGCAAAACCATTAAAGTACGAGGAGTTTTGCGTCAACCCCGTTATTTCACCCTCATCAGAGAACTCAAAACGAAACGTCGATTCAAATTCAAATGGCTTATACAAGTTATCGGCTATTTTATGCATCACATAGGGATCTTGCTGAAAGCCTTGCACATATAGCATCCCATTGCGTATGAAGACATCAGCGTAAAAGCTATCATCATACTTGTAGCGTCCAACGTAGCGCTTCAGCTCCGTTTCATCATTCTCAAACACTTCGGTTTGATTCAATGGATAGTCAGGCCAATTTTCGACTTGAGAAATAGCGCGAATCACCTCAAGCGCAAGTTGATCACCTTTCTGCCCATTCGTCAGAACAGCTGCCCCAGTACCAAGGTTAGGATACAGTACAAAGTGAGACTCAAAACCATAATTAATCCCACCGTGGAAAACATAAGGTTCTTTTATCCCTGAACTGCGAAAGAAGCCTAATCCCATAAACATCGTCTCTGGGTAATTAATCCGTTGGATACTCTGCTGAGTCAACCATGACTCCTGTTTCCCTAGGTAAGCAAAGTGTACTGCAAGTAACAATTTGCTTAAATCATTTGGGGTAGTCCACAAGCCAGCTGCACTTTTAGCTCCGTATTTATGCCAGCCCTTCGGTACCCATACCCCGAATCGATAGGCAAAAGCATAGCTCCCGCTAGCCTCAGTAACGCTAGGTTGTTCAAAGCTTGAATGCCTCATCTGTAAGGGCTTAAATACTTCTTGATCAGCGATTGCCTCAAATGGCTTATTGAACACCTTTTCCAATACGTGCTGGATAAGAATATATCCGCCATTGGAGTATCGAAATTCGCCAAGTGCAGAGTCTTGCTTCAACCCTCCAAGCTGAGCGTCACTGCGTGTATAAGAGACGAGAGAAGGCAAAGGCAGTTCACTTTCAACACCAATATAACCAACATGATTAAAACCAGCTCGATGAGATAGCAACTGCCTCAACGTAACGGGTTGCTTCACCACTTTGGCAAAATCAGGGGCTAGCAATGGCTGTACATTGGCGTCTAGGTCAATCAGCCCTTTTTCCATCGCCCTTAATACGATTAAGGCAGTGACCGGTTTGCTGATAGAGGCCACTTGGTAACGCGTATTTTGGTTGGCTTGCTTACCCTCTTTGCCCACCAACCCTACGACATAGCTCCAATCGACTTGACCATTTTTAAACGTCGAGATGCTGATACTAGGAACTTGCCAAAACGCCATCCGCTCATCAATGGAGTAGTACGATTCAGGCTGGGACTCGTACTTATAGCTAGTAATGAGTTGTGATAGGGCTTGTGGCTCTGCTGCTAAAGCAACTTGGAACCAAACCAAAGGAAGAATGACTAACCACCTCATAACTCACCTACTTAAATTATTAAAAAACCCATTGATATTATTTCTATATCAATGGGTTAAATATAAACTTTCGATGCGTTATCAAAGCTTTGAGAACCAGCTCTCGAAATCTGAACTTTTACTCTAGCGGTTCTGTCGGCGCTTGGCTTGCCACTTTTTTAGGGGCAAAAGGGACTTCACTCAACTCATCGGCATTACCATCAATAAGCTCACCAAAATGGAAGATGCCAAATTCACCCGGCTTCATACGATGCCAAGTTTCATTTCCAGTAAGAGGCTGAGTTGCGATCACCGACACAATGTCATTTGGGGTCGTCTTTTCTTGGAAGTTAATCTCTACGTCTTCATCGATTAATGCGGCTTTACCAAAAGGGGCTCGACGAGTAATCCAATAAAGGTGGTTAGTACAGTAGGTCATCACGTACTCACCATCTGAAAGCAGCATGTTAAAGACACCTTTCTCACGCAACTTATCACAGCACTCTGCAACAAAGCGGAATACACCAACCATATCCTGAGGAGGTTCAGGGTAACGATCTTCCATCTGCTTCAGTAACCAACAGAAAGAGAGCTCACTATCGGTTTGACCTACAGGCCTATGACGACCCGTTTGCAAATCCTGATAGTCTGACAGTTGGCCATTGTGTGCAAAAGTCCAATAACGCCCCCACAATTCACGAGTGAACGGGTGAGTGTTTTCTAGGTTTACTCCCCCACGGTTGGCTTGCCTGATATGACTAACGACTGCACAGCTCTTAATCGGGTAGTTTTGCACTAGCTCAGCAATTTTGGATTTACAACTTGGGTTAGGATCTTTAAATGTACGAAATCCCTTACCTTCGTAGAAAGTGATCCCCCATCCATCTCGATGTGGGCCAGTATTTCCACCACGTTGTATCAATCCAGTAAAACTAAAACAGATGTCTGTTGGCACATTGGCGCTCATGCCGAGCAATTCACACATGGCTTACTAAACTCCCTTCATCCTTGCGTGCGGTTTGTTATTAAATAACACAAGCGCTAGCAAGTTTGCTAGCGCACATAGTTATAAGATAGAAAACGGTAATTAAGCGTTTTCCATTTCCTTTTCGATAAGCTGAATAACAATATGAATGATCTTAATATGGATCTCTTGGATACGGTCAGCATAACCAAAATGCGGTACACGAATTTCGATATCCGCTAGGCCAGCCATCTTGCCGCCATCTTTACCCGTCAACGCAATCGTCTTCATTCCTTTAGCTTGAGCTGCCTCAATTGCTTTCAAAATGTTCGCCGAGTTACCAGAGGTTGATAAACCAAATAGCACATCACCTTTAGAGCCGACCGCTTCTACATAGCGAGAAAAAACATGGTCATAGCCAAAATCATTACTCACACATGAAAGGTGGCTAGGATCAGAGATAGCAATACCAGGGTAGCCAGGGCGGTTTTCGCGATAACGACCTGTTAGTTCTTCAGCAAAGTGCATGGAGTCACAGTGAGAGCCACCGTTACCGCAAGAAAGCACTTTGCCGCCTTGCTTAAACGAATCAGCGATCATTTTTGCAGCCGATTCAATCTGAGCAATATTGTTCTCATCACTCAAAAATTTATTTAACACGTCAGCAGCTTCTAGCAACTCGCTCTTAATCAGATCATGGTACATAGGGCTATCTCTAATTATTGTTCGTTAATAGGCGTGCTCGATGCATCGCCAAGCTTATGTGATGAGTTTACTCAAACATGGCTTAGTGTCGATAGCTGTCGGTTAACAAATCCACCTTTATTGCAATACATTGCTCATAAAAACAGCACCACCAAGCATTTTTAGAATTTTCACTCTACTTAGATCACTTTTTGAACACTTTCGGGTTTTACATTTTATTAATGTTTTGATTACAATTTACTGGTACGACCTCTTACTAGTTCGCGACGTAAATCGTCGAGAGTACGTCGAATAAGGAAAATAAAATATGGACATCTTGCTCTCTATACTCGGCTTCACTGTTGTATTGGCGACCTGCCTATACCGAAGAAGCACATTAGTCACTTCTGTAATCGCTCTCACTGCCACTATGATTGCTCTATCTTGGCTTGGTAGTGTGGGGTCAATCAGTTGGCTTCTCTATGTAGCCGCAGTTGTCGTTTTAGGTATCCCGTCAGTTAGACAATCTCTTATCAGCAAAAAAGCGCTTAGCCTATTCAAAAAAGTGCTTCCGGCCATGTCTCAAACTGAAAAAGAAGCTCTAGATGCAGGCACCGTATGGTGGGAAGCGGACCTATTTAAAGGCAAACCAGATTGGAACAAATTACACGCAATCAAAGCCCCAACATTGAGCAAAGAAGAGCAAGACTTTTTAGATGGCCCAGTTGAAGAAGTGTGTGCCATGGTCAACGACTATCAAGTGACCCATGAGCTTGCAGACTTGCCACCTGAAGTATGGCAGTACCTAAAAGACAATAAATTCTTCGCTATGATCATCAAAAAGAAATATGGTGGTCTGGAATTTTCAGCATACGCTCAATCCTTGGTTCTACAGAAGCTAACTGGCGTTTCTGGCGTTCTATCATCAACGGTTGGTGTACCTAACTCTTTAGGTCCTGGTGAGCTATTGCAGCACTACGGTACTGAAGAGCAAAAAGACTACTATCTGCCGCGCCTTGCTGAAGGTAAAGAGATTCCATGTTTTGCACTCACTAGCCCAGAAGCAGGCTCTGATGCGGGTTCTATCCCAGATTACGGCGTGGTATGTAAAGGCGAGTGGCAAGGTGAAGAAGTCCTTGGTATGCGCCTCACTTGGAACAAGCGTTACATCACCCTTGCACCAGTGGCGACCGTTCTTGGCCTAGCCTTTAAACTTCGCGACCCTGACGGCCTACTAGGTGATAAGCAAGATCTTGGTATTACTTGTGCGCTGATTCCAACTGACCTAGACGGTGTGGAAATTGGTAACCGCCATTTCCCACTCAATGTTCCATTCCAAAATGGCCCGACCCGCGGCAATGATATCTTTGTTCCAATGGACTTCATCATTGGTGGTGAGAAAATGGCAGGACAAGGCTGGCGTATGCTGGTTGAGTGTCTCTCAGTAGGACGCGGTATCACGCTACCTTCAAACTCAACGGGTGGTATTAAAACTGCCGCGCTAGCGACAGGAGCATACTCTCGTATTCGCCGTCAGTTCAAACAACCTATCGGCCATATGGAAGGGGTTGAAGAGCCATTGGCACGCCTAGGTGGTAACGCTTACGTGATGGATGCAGCAAGCAACCTAACCGTGGCAGGTATCGACCTGGGTGAAAAACCGTCGGTGATCTCAGCTATCGTGAAATACCACTGTACGCACCGCGGCCAGCAGAGCATCATCGACGCGATGGACATTGTAGGTGGTAAAGGTATCTGTTTGGGCCCTTCTAACTTCCTAGCCCGTGGTTACCAAGGCGCCCCAATCGCTGTAACGGTAGAAGGTGCGAACATTCTCACTCGTTCAATGATCATCTTCGGTCAAGGTGCGATTCGTTGTCACCCTTACGTTTTAGAAGAAATGAATGCCGCTTACTCAGACGCTGGCGATGCTGTTGAAAAATTCGATAAAGCATTAGCGGGTCACGTAAGCTTCACCATGAGTAACCTAGTCCGCAGTTTCTGGTTAGGCCTAACAGATGGTCGAGGTTCTGAAGCTCCAGTGAAAGATGTGACAACTCGCTACTACCAGCAGCTAAACCGTTACAGTGCCAATATTGCCTTCTTATCTGATATCTCGATGGCTGTTTTAGGTGGTTCACTGAAACGCAAAGAGCGCTTATCTGCTCGACTAGGTGATATCTTAAGCCAGCTTTACTTAAGCTCTGCGACTCTAAAGCGTTACGAAAGTGATGGCCGTATCGTCGACGACCTCCCACTCGTACATTGGGGGCTGCAAGACAGCTTAAAGCAGACTGAACTAGCCATTGACGAGTTCTTAGCGAACTTCCCTAACAAGTGGCTAGGAAAAGCGCTGCGCCTTGTGATCTTACCATTTGGCCGCGTACGAAAAGCGCCAAGTGATAAATTAGACAGCCAAGTCGCTCGTATTCTACAAACCCCATCAGAAACGCGATCTCGAATTGGTCGCAACCAATATCTAACAGCGAGTGAGTTCAACCCAGCAGGCAAGATTGAACATGCGTTGGGTGTGATTCTAGAGGCAGAGCCTATGTTTGATAAAGTTTGTAAGGCACTGGGAGAGCGTCGACCATTCCTACGCTTGGATGTCATTGCTGACATCGGTTTAGAGAAAGGATTAATTGATAACAGCGAAGCGAACCTCTTACGTGATGCAGAGCAGCAGCGCCTGTATGTCATTAACGTCGATGACTTTGACCCGCAGGAACTGGCGGCAAAGCCACTAGAAGCAACGCTTCCAAACATGGATGAAGTTGCTTAACCTAGATAAAAAGAAAAGGCCGCAATTGCGGCCTTTTTTTGTTTCCCGTATATCAAGCTCTTAATTAAACGGCTTTACCAGTCGCAGTAGCATCAACCCACTATTATTGGCTGTCACTTCTTGACCTTCAGTAAAATCAATAATGAGCGCACTATAGGTACTATTGATCCCGGAGGTGTCTGGCGTGTTAGTCCAGTAAGGAGTATTCGTCGTCGTTGGGAAGTATGTCAGGTTAATGGCCGGTTGAGCACAACGGTAGTCAACTATCGAACCAAGCTCTTTAATATTAGGTAATCGAAAGCCATCAATGCCCACCTGATCACTTTGCAACGCTAAATCCCATGAAGCAAAACTGGTTGGAGTACCGCTACATGTATTCGTCTCAACGTCATAGCTTTCACCTACATTACACTTTTGCCAAAGCAGATTCGTTGCAACATCCAAAACCGTTCCATCATGACGGTCAATAAACTGCCCATCAGCTTGAGAAGCTGGCTGATTATCTACACAGGTTTGAGCCATACTTACTGGTGAAATCAATAACGACGCCAACATAATATATTTGAGTTTCATTATTCATTACCTCCACTCACGGCTATCACACCTTGATAGGTGCCTTTATTGCACAATTTAACCTGCCCCGTCTGAGTGTCCATACACCAAGCACTGCCACTGCCATTTACCGAACTTGAGCGAGTGAGGATTGTCGTCGCAGAGCCGCCAACATTGGCACCTTTCATATAAGGAAAGTAATTCTCTGTCGTAGGGTCTTCAATACCCACGTTGTAGTTTACGATAGAGCGAGCTTCTACCGGAGAAGGCAAACGCCAATCAGTAATACCGCAGATAGCAAAAGCGTTGAGGTTCGCGAGGTAAGCCTCGCTATCACAGCGTCGATTACCTGAAGACTCGGTAGAATAAGCACATTGAGCAGAAATGGGGCCATCCGCCAGTAACTCTTCATTCTTATGGCCTAGGTTACCACCATTGGTACTCGACTGAGAATCATGCCAAGTGTAAACATAGGCAGCACTTCGCCACTGTCCAGACTCACCTTCCCATGGATAAGGGTTGTTTTCAGCATCTTCACTATACGCTTCCAACCAAGTATCGATATCTGATTGAGAAGGCAAATCAATCGGCTGTTGCTTAGCTTCAATGTACATACCAGTCCGTTCATCACGTACACATGCCCATGAAGTTGCGTTATTAGCCAGCACATTGCCGCTATAGTCGCGTTTAGTGAACACAAATCCATGCTCACCGTTAGAGTGATCCGAACCGTCTTGCTGATCGAGACCATAACTCGCATCTTGATCAGGATAGCCACTAGGCTCTGTAGTTAAATCATGCACAGCGCCATTCGAGTAGGTCGAAAAGCCCGTATCATTAATCTCTTTATCGCCTGGAATGTAAAAAGAAAGTGTACTGCCTGCCGGATCGATGTTTGTATTTCCACTACTCACCATGGTGTAAATCACAGACTCTCCACCTTCCGTTAAGCCATCTTGCTTAGCCGACACTTCGATACTGTGATTGAGCGTTTCTGCTGGAATGGTTAGCGAAAGAGAAGATAAACTGCTTGTAAAATCATCGCTTGATGCTATCCCGCTCTGCTCAAGGTTGACCGTCACCTCTTGTGAGCTGTAATGACTTAGTTCGATATAACTTGTATCACTATCACCTTCTACAACCGTTTTACTCACATCGCTAAAACGCACGGTTGGCTCATTATCACCATCGACTATCGTCACTCGCGCAGTAGAATTGCTAATCGAGTAGCTTTCACTGCTTGGCGCTGAAATCACATAGTTGAGAAGCTTGCCACCTTCATACAAACGATTATGGACAAGATTAATAGGCAAATCGTAACTGGTTACACCCGCAGCGAGTGTGATAGTTTGTGATGAGATAGGATCGTAGTTTTTAAAAGCTCCCTCACTTCGAGCGGTAATGTCACTCGTCGAGATAGACAGAGTCAGATCTTGGCTCAAGGCACTCGATAACGTTACCGTGATGGATTCAGTGCTAGAGCCCGATGTCGGCTCAGTAAGGGAGACCGAGCTAGGAAGACTAATTTCTACTTTAGTTGGGTTTGGTGGCGACGGCTCAACCGGGCTCGTATCATCGTCACTTCCTTCATGGCCACTCTGGCAGCCTGCTAAGGCAAGAGATATAAAGAATGCAAGCACACCCTTCATCGGCAACCTATTGTTTTGACAATACATTCCTTTCCTAATTCACTAAGCTGTTTGTGTACGCAGATACTATCAAAAACCTTTTCGTATAAGTATGGCGAACGTTATGTTTTTAGAGCAAATTAGTTATAAATCTGCATTTATTCCCCTAACTGGTAGATGAAAAAACAAAAATCCCCAAACCATGAGTAATAGTTTGGGGATTTAACGTGATGCAGGCTCTGCAAGTGAGGTAATAACTACTTTTTAGGCATCTCTAATTGCATCTCTGGAACTGCTTGCTTGCGCGCTCTGAGTTTGCCAATAATAAACCACGCAACGAGAGCAAAAAGAATCACAACGACGTTACCAATACCAATCATGATCATGCCTTGGGTTTTCTTCTCTTCACGCAACTCAAGTAAACGCATCTCTTCCATCAACTTCTGCTGCTTGATTCGCTCTTCTTCCTGCAATCGACGGGTTTCTGCAATATCCAGCTCTTCAACCAAGCTGTAAGTGTACTCATTTAAAGGAAAAACCAACGGGCGGCCAGAACCCATTTCTGTGGCGTACGCCTGTCCGCTCCATGAGTAATTACCCAAAGCATCACTGTAGGGTATCTTCAGTTCCAACTTATTACTTTCTTGAGCCGCTGAACCTTGAACATCAATTTGGTGCTCTTGTGGATCAATATGCTCAACAATCGCGGCTAACGATCCAGGTTCAATCATCCCCTGCTCACCCGACAACACAACTTTGTGCATCTCTTGATCACTGCGAGATTGAATAAACGTCACTTGCACCGGAGACGGATAAACCAAGACTTCTTGCTCTTGAGCTCTGAGGAAAATGCCATTGCCAGACGTAATACGCACCCGATATTTACCTGGCGCACTAGAAATCGGTAATGAAACAGTAAAAATGCCATCACCAGATACCTCATCCAACTCCATACCATCATCAGCAAACTCACCAATCACTTCAGGAATCGGGCGTGCCTCTTTGATCAAGGTATCTTCATTTTCGACAAACTTAGTGAATGTCACCTTTAGTTTCACTCTGTCTAGAAAGTCCCTAAGGACTAACGGTTTCTTATCCGACGTCAGACGAGCGGTAAATTTTATCGACTCGCCTTGATACAATCGGTTGGGTAATTGATCGGAAGACAATTCCAGGTGAGAAATGAGCTTGATTTTGTTCTTAGGGGTAACTTTACCTACCGCTTGCCAAGGACCGGGCATTGGGTTGTCGATCGAAATAATGTCCATTGATGACTCTTGATACCAACGAACATTATCTGGGCTGCGCCACGCGTAATATTTTTTACCATCAGGGCGCACCAATACGACCGGCTGTGAGTTTTCTGCCCGGTAAATAACAAAAGTAATTTGCTGGATAGAAGGATCAACTCGAAAACGATTATCGAGTAAGGTCATTGATGACTCTTTTGCAGCGACACTCACCGAGCTCAGCAGCAAGCTGAGTACAACTAACCAAATCCTTAACATCCTTTCTCCTATTGGCGCCAGAGGCAGCTTCCGCTCTTCTCGACAATATCTAATCTACTTTGATGCGCTTCTAATTCATCGGCAGTTGCACGGATAACCTTTAGCGCTTTTCGTCCACTTGCGACTCGTTTTATTGACTCGCCTCCCATATCACCGTCAGAGCTACCAGCATTAAATTGTAATGAGGTTTGCCCACCAGTCATGAGCAAGTAAACATCCGCTAGAATCTCAGCATCGAGCAATGCCCCGTGGAGTGTACGATGCGAGTTATCAATGCCGTAACGATCACAGAGCACGTCAAGATTGTTCCGCTTACCCGGGAAGATTTTCTTCGCCATCGCAAGCGTATCGGTCACCTTACAATAATCGTCGGTTTTACCAATCGCAGGATCGAGCATATCAAACTCGTAATCCATGAAGCCGGTATCGAAGGGCGCGTTATGTGCAACAAGCTCCGCACCTTTAATAAACTCTAGAAACTCGGCATGAACATCTTGATATTCAGGCTTGTCGACCAAGAACTCATCGGTAATACCGTGAACCTGTATCGCATCAGGCTGAATGTCACGATCAGGTTTTATATAGACGTGAAAGTGACGCCCTGTCAGTTTACGGTTGATAATTTCAACAGCACCGATTTCAATAATTCGGTGACCAAGGTAATGAGGACCGCCCTCTTGGTTCATACCCGTAGTTTCGGTATCGAGTACGACGATGCGGTGCTGATTAGAATTGTTGCTGGTATTCATAACAAAATATGTGTCAGACTATGCCATTAATGTGCTTAACCCAATAGTATCAAATCATGACGAAACAGGTGGAAATTTTCACAGACGGTTCTTGCTTAGGCAATCCCGGGCCTGGCGGCTATGGAATCGTATTGCGCTACAAGCAAACCGAGAAGACGCTCGCCAAAGGTTACACGCTAACCACCAACAACCGCATGGAAATGTTAGCGACGATTGTTGCCCTACAAGCGCTCAAAGAGCCGTGTGACGTCATTCTAACCACTGACAGCCAATACGTTCGTCAAGGGATTACTCAGTGGATTCATAACTGGAAGAAACGTGGCTGGAAAACCGCAGATAAAAAGCCAGTTAAAAACGCCGACCTTTGGAAAGCGCTTGATCAGGAAACTGAGCGCCACACGGTAGATTGGCGCTGGGTGAAAGGCCATGCTGGACATAGAGAAAACGAAATGTGTGACGAGCTTGCTCGTGCTGCAGCCGAAAACCCAACCGAAGAAGATACCGGCTACATTCCTAACTAGTGTTGCTGCTTGTTCGAGACCTTGTAATTGACGCTCACCGGCGTCAATTTTCGTTTCAGCTTCCAATGAGGTTTAATCGGTTTAAGTGGATAGGTTCTCTTACGCGCCACAATAAAATACAAACTGCCCATAGGTGAGGCCCAGTCACCGAGGCTATTTTCAAGCCAAGTCCACATGGTTCGATATTTCTGCATTGGAAATAATGCGTAGCTATCACACTCGATCACTTGGTAATTCAAGACACTCAACCAATCTTTTATTCGATTCGGAGTAAACATACGCCCACTCCAAGGCAAATTGTTTCTGCGCCACGGCATTAAACTCGCTAAGCCAGTAAAACTAATCGGATTAAAGCCTGTGATAATCAAATAGCCGTCATCGATCATCACTCGATCGACTTCACGGAGCATACGATGGGGGTCATTACAGTAATCAAGCTGGTGAGCCATAACGACTGCATCAAAGCTTTTTTCAAAGAAGGGTAAGTCGTACCCATCAGCAATAACATTATGCAATGGATTTTGTATATCAAGATTGACTTGATGTTGAATGTTGCACGCAAAACTGGTTAACTCGCAACTGAGACCACCGAGCTTAAGCATATGGTAGCCAAACAGTTTTGGGCACCACTCATCGAGGCGAGTTTGAATAGACTCGCTCACCCATGGGCCGTTTTTAAGCTGCGACCATGAATGAGGCTTTGCTAGCTTTTTGTTGCTACGTGCTGGTTTCATACATAACCTGCTTCACTCTGGAGACAACCATGTTAGAGATCAAAAGCATACCCGCATTTAATGATAATTACATCTGGCTAATTCAAAATAGCGATCAGCGTTGTGCTGTTGTCGATCCAGGAGACGCTACACCTGTACTAGAGTATCTAAAGCAGCACGAGCTAAGCTTAGATGCAATCCTGATTACGCACCACCACAACGACCATATTGGCGGCGTTGCCGAGTTAGTCCGACAATACCCAGGCATTGATGTCGTAGGCCCAGCAAACGAGCCAGTTCCAACCTTGACCCATCCAGTAGAAGGCGGCGATCAAATTGAACTGTTTGACGAGATCTTTTTCGTACTTGGCCTTGAAGGTCATACACTTGGTCACATCGGTTACGTTGGAGATGGTAAACTGTTTTGCGGTGACGTGTTGTTCTCTGCAGGCTGCGGACGCGTGTTTGAAGGCACTATGGAGCAGATGCATACGTCACTTACCAAGATTGCGGCTCTCCCTGAAGAAACGGAGGTGTATTGCGCACACGAATACACCGCCAGTAATCTTGCTTTTGCACTGGCCGTTGAACCAGACAATGATCTACTTCAGCAGTATCGCGACGAGGTCAACCGACTAAGAGCGCAAAATCGTCCAACCTTGCCAACGACGCTCCGCCGTGAAAAATGGATCAACCCATTTTTACGCACTGATCAACAAACCGTTATTCGCTCAGTTGCAAACAGAACAAAACAAACCGACTCACTCGCCATTTTTAGTGCATTACGTGAGTGGAAGAACGAATTTTAACGATTTGATGCTTGTCACTTTCAGTCAGTGACAAGTATTATCAGCAGCCAAGTTATAAAAGGGCTGTGCAATGCGATTAAAACACAGCTGGGTTTTGGCTTTGCTCCTTACAGGATGTCAGCTAACTCAGCCAACCGATTCTAGTGATACTTCATCACCAGAAACCTCCAACCCACCTGCGGTAAAAAAGACTGAGCCAACCGCTCAGCCATCCAAGCCGATAGCAAAACCGAAACCAATCGTTACACCTCAATCTCAAGAAGATGTGTGGCAACGTATTGCTATGCAGCTAGAGATGCCGATCCCAGATCATCAAACCGTAGATTACTACCGTACCTGGTATTTAAAGCATCCGAGTCACCTTCGCACGGTATCTAAACGAGCAGAGCCTTTCCTCTACCTAATTACGGAAAAAATTGAAGAGCGTAATCTACCACTCGAACTGGCTCTACTTCCTGTAGTAGAAAGTTCATTTGATGCATTTGCATACTCGCATGGCAGTGCCGCTGGTTTATGGCAGTTTGTGCCCGCGACAGGCAAAATGTATGGCCTTGAGCAAAACTTTTGGTATGACGGACGTCGCGACGTTCCCGCCGCGACAGACGCAGCTCTTGATTATCTCACCTATTTGAATAAGCGTTTTGACGGTGAATGGACACACGCGATCGCCGCATACAACAGTGGTGGTGGCCGAGTGTCGAGCGCTATTCGTAAGAACAACAAGTTAGGCAAGCCGATTGACTTTTTCTCGCTAGATCTACCAAAAGAAACCAGCGGTTATGTACCAAAACTACTCGCTCTAGCAGATATTATCGCTAACCAAAAGAAATACGGCATTGAGATCCCGGCAATAGCAAACAAGCCTGTCGTCACACTTGTTGACCCTGGAGAGCAACTCGACCTAGCCATCGCAGCTCGTTATGCCGGTATCTCAGTCAAAGAGTTACAAGGCCTCAATCCAGCCTACAATCAATGGTCTACTGCTCCGGATGGGCCTCATCGACTGCTGATCCCTACTCAAGCAAAAGATAGCTTCCAGTACCAAGTTGAGAAGAATCGCGGCAAAGGCATGAAGCTAGTCCGTTATAAAGTGAAGTCAGGTGACTCGCTCAGTGTATTAGCCAACCGCTACAACACGACAACGAAAGTGATTCAACGTGCAAACGGTATGGACAACAGCAATATCCGCGCTGGCCAGTACTTGATGATTCCTGCTTCAGCGAAAGATGAAAACGTCTATGCGCTCACAGCATCTAACCGCCTTGAGAAAACACAGTCAAAAAACCGAGGTCAAATTAAGCTAACACATACTGTTCGTTCAGGAGACAGCTTGTGGAGCATCGCTAAAGCTAACAAGGTTTCACACAAATCTCTTGCTAAATGGAATGGTATGGGACCGAAAGACACATTACGTGTTGGCCAAAAATTGGTGATTTGGAAGAACAGTTCTGACGGTGCCATTATTCGCACTGTATTCTATAACGTGCGCTCGGGTGACACGATAAGCGGTATTGCTAGCAAGTTTAAAGTGAAGTCACGTGATATCGTAAAATGGAATGATCTGAGCAAACAAAAATACCTTAAGCCAGGTCAAAAACTCAAACTCTACGTCGATGTAACTAAGGTAAGTGTATGACGCCCTCGAGTAATCCTTTAATCATGCTAGTCGATATTTTTCGCTCGCCTAGCGCTTGTTTCCTAGCACTATACCAACGTGGTGCATGGGGATGGCAGCCATATATTTTCCTTATTTTGTCGCCATTTCTGTTTTGGGGCGCTTACTTTGATTTGGTCAACTTTGATTGGTTGAAAGAAGTTTTAACCGCTCAATTGGCCGAAACGAATCCCCAGCAACTGGAGCTGCTCGATGCCAACACCTTAATGGCAAGTGAAATCATTAGTGACGTGTTTGGCCGAACGCTGACAATACTGATGTTAGCCTTCTGGTTCAATCTAGCGACCAAGCCAAGCCAACATCAGCACGGTTTCTGGAAATGGTTTGCAGCAGCAGCCGTCATCACTTTCCCTGCCATCATCGGAGACCTTGCAAGCTACGTTAGCGTCTTACTTAAGCACGGTCAGGTATTGGTCTATGCCGCGGACCTAAACAGCCTGAACGGACTACTCAAACTTCCACTGACTAACGAGTGGTCTCAGTTTGCGAGTTCATTCCCACTGCTTCTGCCTTGGTATATCGCTTTGGGTTATGCTGCGGTAGGTACTTGGACTGAGTTTGAACGCGGTCAAGCACTGGTTATTTCAGCACTTCCTTGGCTAGCTTACTACCTAATTTGGGCGCTCTACATTCTCATTTTCTAGAGAAAAGCTCACTTCAATAGGATTATGATCAGAGGCGTCAGTGATGGGCGCCTCCGCTTTTTCTAACACTAAATCGCGATAAAAAACATGATCCAGCGGCAAACCTGTAACAAACTGAGTTCGGTAGTCCACTTGGTAAATCACCTCTTTCAGCCCTACTTTTCTTAACGCTTGCTTCATCACTTTTAATCGAGCCTCACTCCAACTATTAAAGTCACCAGCAACAACAATGGGGCCATCGTGCTCTAGCAGCTCATGGACTAAAGTATCTAACTGTCGTTGATACTCTTCGGTACCATACGTGAAGTTGACGGCATGAATATTAACAACCGCAAGTGAACCACCTGTAGAAAGTGGATAAGTGGCATAAAGAGCAGATTTAGGCAACCTTAACCAAGGCTCTAACTCAGTGTAGGCGCAGGCAAGGTCAGGAGTATCATAACTTAAATTCAATACGCCGGCAGTAGTATCAAATGCTTTAAAAGCATCAACTTGGCTGCCAAACCACTGATTGTCTTTGATCCACTGCTGAAGCTCTTGCGTCATGCTTGCTTCTTGTAGCAAGACGAGCTGCTTATCTTCCACCAGCGTTTCTAATGCCGTTTGCCAGGAGCTCCGATTTTGCTTATAGATGTTCCAAACCAGTAAGTTGATTTGACCATTCTCATCGATGGGCTTTGCTTTCAGGTTTCGGTAACACTGTAATGAAGGTGCAAGATTACCCTGTGAAATAGAAGAAAGCTGGGTCTGTTTGGGTAACGTAAATATTGCCTGGTAACTTACTACCCCAGTCAATACCAACCCTACGGGGAGCGCCAAAAGCCACTTCTTTCTCATTGTAGACGTCCTAAAAGTAAAAAAGAGCCTGACGGCTCTTCCTTGATTATATTGGTTTCGAACAAGGTCAAAATCCGACAGAAAGTTCGCTGTTAAATCGCGTCTTCGTCTTCTTCACCTGTACGAATACGCACAATACGTTCAATATCCGTAATGAAAATCTTACCATCACCAATCTTACCCGTTTGCGCCGTTTCAACAATGGTATCGACACACTGCTCAGCGACATCGTCAGTAACGACGATTTCTAGCTTCACTTTAGGTAGAAAATCAACCATATATTCAGCACCACGATAAAGCTCAGTGTGGCCTTTTTGACGACCAAAGCCTTTAACTTCGGATACTGTCATACCTGTGATGCCAACTTCAGCCAACGCTTCACGGACATCATCTAACTTAAATGGCTTGATGATGGCTTCAATTTTTTTCATGTTCGTCCCTTAAACTTCAGCAATTTATCCCATTATCCCACGTTCATCAGGCAATAAAAAGCCCGAGCGATAAGAGCTCAGGCTAATATACAACTTAAACAAGGCTTATTTCAAACTTGCATAGTAAGCCGCTAAGTTTGCGATATCGGCATCGCTTAGCATCGCAGCTTGTGCCTGCATGACAGCCGCAAGGCCGCCGTTACGCTCTTTGTTCTTATATGCGTTGATTGAGCTAATCAGGTATTGCTCGTTTTGCCCTTTAAGGTTTGGGTAACCTGGGATCATTGCGATACCATCAGCGCCATGACAAGCCGCACAAACTGCCGCCTTTGCTTGCCCTGCTGCTACATCACCAGCAGCCATTACTTGGCCCGCCATTAAACCCATTCCGATTACCAATCCGATAGCGATTTTTTTCATTGCTCTTCCTTATAAGTCCACTTCTTCTGTGTGTTTTTATCTATACGATTTTTACACAAACCTGGATTACTTGTCCCAGATAAGTTCACAGTCTTGACCTATAAACTGATGATCAATAAATAAATCTGCTATTGCAGCGACTTGCTCACCACACATAAGGATAGGCATCCGCCTCCTCTGCCAACTTGGGATTTGATATTCTTGAAACAACTTTTTCAGTTTCCGGCTATGACCTCGTTGAGCGGGATGAGCAACCAAGCCTTCCGGATTGAAAATGACAGCTAGCGGAGCCGCTGCCAGAGCTGACAATGACAGCCCACCGTCGCTCGAGGACCTTAATATCAAATGTCCAAGCTGATCCGGCAATTCAACTCGATTGCCCAGTTCAATCTGGCTTTTCCACTGACTGATATCTTGTTGTTCAGGTACTAGGTACAGTTTCTGATTAAACCTGCGTACTTGCACTGGCGCCAAGTTTATCTCAGGGTTGGCATCATGCTTAGCCAACGCGACTTGAGTCCATATCTGTTCTAAGTGTTCGCGACTTGGCATTCGTAGCTGCATATTCGCAAACCACATACGAATTAAACGAGCTCGCGTTAAGCTGCTCAGCTCACTCATACCTTCGATTGATAAGCTGTTATCTGAGTTAAGAACCTGAGAAAACTTGTCACTTAATAGCTCATCTAGCAACTGCTCTTGTTCAGCACATAGCTGAGCGCTACGGTGCAGGGCTTGAGAAAAGTGCGGCCAACGCTGTTCGAGTACGGGAGAGACTTGATGGCGGATATAATTCCGATCAAAGCGAATGTCTTGATTGCTTTCATCTTCAACCCAACTCAATCCATGCTGATGAGCATAACTCTCGATATCATAGCGCCTAGCCTGAAGAAGAGGTCTGACTAACTGACCTTGAGAAAATGGCTTACTTTCCGCCATTGCAGCCAAACCTTTCGGACCGCTGCCGCGTTTAAGTGCTAATAGGAAAGTCTCAAGCTGATCATCAGCGTGCTGACCTGTGATGAGAATGTCGCCTTCTTGCACATGGTGAGATAAAGCCTGGTAACGAGCTTCGCGAGCGCACGCTTCTATACTTTGCCCTTTAAGGTCAAGCTGTACCTGCTCTTTTACGAATGGAATACCACTCTCAAAAGCCCAAGATTTGCACCTCTCAGCCCAATTATCGGCGTTAATACTCAATCCATGATGGACATGAACAGTAAGACACTCACGACCTGTTTGCTGCTGATACTGAGCCAATAAAGACAACAATACGCGCGAATCAACTCCCCCACTAAACGCAAGCACTATACGGCTACTGGGAAGTAAGTAATCTTCAATAACTGAAGTAAACTGCTGATATAAATTCATGAGAGCCATTACCAAAAGACTTTGACGAGTAGTTTATCATCGGCAATAAAAAAGGCCGAACTAAGTTCGACCTTTAGGAATTAACCTGCCAGAGATTAACAGTAGCCATAGCTCATTAGACGCTGGTAACGACGCTCTAGCAAGGAATCGTTATCAAACTGAGCCAACTCGTCGAGCTGTTTCAACAAGTTTGCTTTCATGTTCGCTGCCATTTGAACGTGGTCGCGATGCGCACCACCTAACGGCTCTTCAATGATTTCGTCGATAAGCTCAAGCTCTTTCAAACGAGGTGCCGTCAGGCCCATTGCGTCAGCAGCTTGTGGAGCCTTGTCTGAATCACGCCATAGAATCGATGCACAGCCCTCTGGAGAGATTACTGAGTATGTCGAGTACTGAAGCATGTTCACGTAATCGCCAACACCGATAGCCAATGCACCGCCTGAACCGCCTTCACCGACAACGTTACAAATCACTGGTACTTTTAAACCCGCCATCACTTTTAGGTTTTTCGCAATCGCTTCTGATTGGCCGCGCTCTTCAGCACCTACACCAGGGTACGCACCTGCTGTATCAATGAAGGTGATGATTGGCATGTTAAAACGCTCTGCCATTTCCATAAGACGTAGAGCCTTACGGTAACCTTCTGGTTTAGGCATACCGAAGTTACGTTTTACTTTTTCTTTGGTCTCACGACCTTTTTGGTGACCGATGATCATCACCGGGCGTCCATCAAGGCGAGCCATACCACCAACGATCGCTTTATCATCAGCAAACGCTCGGTCACCCGCTAGCTCTTCAAATTCTGTAAATACATGCTGGATGTAGTCCAGCGTGTAAGGGCGTTGTGGGTGACGCGCCAGTTGAGCAGTTTCCCACGCCCCTAGATCGCTAAAGGTCTTTTTCTTAAGCTCTAAGCTTTTCTTTTCTAGCTGTTCGATCTCTTTATCTAGATCCACACCTGACTCACCGCCGTGGCGAGACACATCACGTAGTGCTTCAATCTTTGCTTCAAGTTCTGCGATCGGCTTTTCAAATTCTAAAAAGTTTAGGCTCATCTATAGATCCTTTCTGATTCGGCTTTGTGCCAAATTTAGTTAAATTCGAGTTCTACCTGGCCATTACCAAGTAGTTGTTTTAAATCATCTAATAATGCATCGCTTGGCGTTACTCGCCACTCGGTACCTAACGTTAGACGCGCACGCGCATCGCAGCGTTGGTAGTATACATGGACAGGAACCGTTCCTGCCCGATGAGGCTCTAGTATTTGACTAAAGCGCTCAAAAAACTGGCCATCGATTTGAGATTCTTCAATCGATACAGATAACCCGCGAGCATATTTTTCGCGAGCGGTGCCGAGATCCATAACCTCGCGCACGGACATTTTAAGACCACCATTGAAATCATCAAAGCTGACCTGTCCAGAAACCACCAAAATTTTATCTTGTTCTAACAATTCAGCGTATTTATCCAACGCATCTGAGAACAACATCACTTCCATACGTCCGCTTCGGTCGTCCAGTGTCATCAATCCAATTCGTGTTCCACGTTTAGTCGTCATGACACGGGCAGCAATGACAAGACCTGAAACGGTGACACTTTGGTCGCGCCTAGTTGGTGTGGCGTCTTTTAGTCGACAACTGGTGTACTTACCAAGTTCCTTTAGATAGGCATTAATTGGGTGCCCGGTCAAATAAAGACCTAATGTTGTCCGCTCCCCTTCAAGCCAAACTTTCTCTGGCCAAGGAGCAACTTTGGTGTACTTATGCTCGACTTCTTCTGGCGCTTCGGTCAACACGCCAAATAAATCGCTCTGTCCAAATGCTTCCGCTTGGTGGTGTTGGCTCGCCGCCTTTACTGCGTCGTCTAGGGAAGCCATCATCGCAGCTCGGTGAGGGCCTAATCGATCCAACGCCCCTGCATAGATAAGCTTCTCTATCACTCGTTTGTTGACCTTTTTCAGGTCAATACGAGCACAAAAGTCAAACAAGTCTTTAAAGTGACCATCTTTGTTGCGCGACTCTAAAATTGCTTCGATTGGGCCTTCGCCGACACCTTTAATCGCACCTATGCCATAAACAATCGCGCCATCTTCATCCACGTTGAAGCGATACAAGCCTGAGTTGATGTCTGGTGGTAACACTTTCAGTTTCATGCGCAGACATTCGTCCACAAGGCCAACCACTTTTTCTGTGTTATCCATATCTGCGGTCATTACCGCTGCCATGAATTCTGCAGGGAAGTGAGTTTTCAGCCACAACGTTTGGTATGAAACCAGGGCGTATGCTGCTGAGTGAGATTTGTTAAAGCCGTAGCCCGCAAATTTCTCAACCAAGTCGAAGATCTTCATTGCCAACTCGCCGTCGACACCGTTTTTCACCGCACCATCTTCAAACGTGGCACGCTGTTTTGCCATCTCTTCAGGTTTTTTCTTACCCATCGCACGACGAAGCATATCTGCACCACCCAGCGTATAGCCAGATAGTACCTGCGCAATCTGCATTACCTGCTCTTGGTATAAGATGATGCCGTAGGTTGGATCAAGAATCTCCTTCAATGACTCGTGTTGCCACTTTTCATCTGGGTAGGAAATTGCTTCTCTTCCATGCTTACGGTCGATAAAGTTATCTACCATACCCGATTGCAGTGGACCCGGACGGAACAAAGCTACCAGTGCGATAATATCTTCAAAACAGTCAGGTTGTAGGCGCTTGATCAGTTCTTTCATACCACGCGATTCGAGCTGGAACACCGCAGTAGTTTCAGAGTTTTGTAGCAAGTTAAACGACGCTTGGTCGTCCAGTGGAATCGACTCGATCGCAACTAGATCTTTGCCCTCTTTCGCTAAGCGAGGGTTAATCAAACCTAGCGCCCAATCAATGATGGTGAGGGTACGTAACCCCAAGAAGTCAAACTTAACTAGACCGGCAGTTTCTACATCGTTTTTATCAAATTGTGTAACTGGGAAGTGGCCTTCCGCATCAGCATAAATCGGGGCAAAGTCAGTAATCGTAGTTGGTGATATAACAACACCACCCGCGTGTTTACCCGCGTTACGAGTACACCCCTCAAGGATACGACACATATCGATCAGTTCTTTGACTTCTTCGTCTGCATCATACAATTCTGGTAATGCCGGTTCAGCTTTGAACGCTTTTTCTAGCGTCATACCAGGGTCTGGTGGCACAAGCTTCGAAATACGGTCAACAAAACCAAATGGATGGCCCAATACACGACCCACATCGCGAATAACTGCTTTCGCCGCCATGGTACCAAAGGTAATAATCTGAGATACCGCATCTCGGCCATACATTTCCGCCACGTGATCAATAACTTGGTCACGCTTATCCATACAAAAGTCGACGTCGAAATCGGGCATGGATACACGTTCTGGGTTTAAGAAACGTTCGAATAGTAAGTCATATTCTAGTGGATCAAGGTCGGTAATTTTCAGCGCATAGGCCACTAATGAACCAGCACCAGAACCACGACCTGGACCTACTGGAATATCATTATCTTTTGACCACTGGATAAACTCCATTACGATCAAGAAGTAACCTGGGAACCCCATATTGTTGATTACTTCAAGTTCAATTTTTAAACGTTCGTCGTATTCCGGACGTCGCTCTGCACGCACTTTTGCATCGGGGAAAAGAAACTCAAGACGCTCTTCTAAACCTTCTTCCGATTTCATAACGAGGAATTCAGTTTCTTCCATTCCTTCCGTTGGGAAAGCAGGTAGGAAATATTCTCCAAGGCGAACAGTAACGTTACAACGCTTAGCAATCTCGACACTGTTTTCTAGAGCTTCAGGAATGTCAGCAAATAGCGCACACATTTCTTCTTCACTACGCAGATATTGCTGAGAGCTGTAGTGTTTTGGACGGCGAGGATCTTCTAACGTATAACCATCATGAATCGCCACACGAATTTCGTGAGCATCAAACAAAGACTCATCCAAAATAACCACATCATTCGTCGCGACAACCGGTAATTCAACTTGGTCGGCGAACTCTAACGCAAAGTGCAAATAGCTTTCTTCATCAGCTCGTCCAGTACGTGTCAATTCGAGATAGAAACGATCGGTAAAGTGAGTTTGATAAAACTGCGCACAGTCTTGAGCAACTTTTTGGTTACCTTTAAGGAGCGCTTTGCCGATTTCGCCACTTTTACCACCAGAGAGAACAATCAGACCTTCTGATAACTCGATCAGCCATTCTTTATCAATTACAGGTTGATGTTGAACATGGCCACGAAGGTATGCTTTGGAAATCAATAATGTGAGATTCTTATAGCCAACATTATCTGCTGCAAGAACGGTTAACTTTGTCAGCTCATCACCAAACTCTGGCGACTGCATAGCGAAATCAGCACCAATAATCGGCTTGATACCACATCCGTGAGCTGTGCCATAAAACTTCACTAGGCCACATAAGTTAGTGAAGTCGGTAAGCGCCATTGCGGGCATTCCCATTTCCGCCACTTTCTTGACCAAAGGTGGTACTTTGGACAGGCCATCGACCATGGAGAAGTCACTGTGAACTCGAAGGTGGACAAACTTAGGATCTGACATGAATAGTTCCGCAAATAGTACTTAATCGGAAAGGAATTAGGGTATTTTACGTGATAGTAAAACGTGAATATACCCCATAATTAGTGGGTTTCTAATCTAAACCCAGAGCTTTTTTCACTGGTTTGAAACTTTTACGGTGCTGGTCAATCACCCCATGCGCTTCAATCGCTTCAAAATGCGCTTTTGTTGGATAACCTTTATGTTTCGCAAAGCCAAACTGCGGATACAGCTTATCCAAATCTTCCATCTCTTGGTCTCTAACAACTTTTGCAATAATGGAAGCGGCACTGATCTCTGCTACGCGCAAGTCTCCCTTTACTACCGCCTGTGAGTCCATTGTTAACTCTGGGCATCGGTTGCCATCAATCAAAGCGAGATCTGGCTTAATAGCAAGACCGTTAATCGCTCTTTGCATCGCGACCATGGTTGCTTGCAATATATTCAGTTCATCGATCTCTGCGGGGCTGCAGCGCCCAACAGACCAAGCGAGTGCTTTTTCTTTAATTTCTGGCAATAGGGCTAAGCGTTTTTTTTCAGACAACTTTTTTGAGTCATTTAAGCCCTCAATGGGATTATTTGGGTCCAAGATCACTGCCGCCGTCACGACATCCCCAACGAGTGGGCCTCGGCCTACTTCATCCACCCCTGCCACATACTGATACCCTTGTGGATATTCAAATACAGGAAGCTCTTGTTTTTCTTTTGCCATAATTTCTATTTCTTACCAATTAATGCCAGCACTGCATTTGCAGCTTGGGTATCCGCATCTTTACGAATCCAATGATGCATCTCAGTAAATTTACCTATCATCTGTTGACCATCACTCCCTAACAAGCGTTCCACTTCCGGCGCTAAATTGTCGGGTGTACATTCCTCTAGCAAGAATTCTTTTACGATCTCTTGTTCTGCAAGAATGTTGGGCAGAGAAACGTAATCTGTTTTTACTAAGCGACGAGCGATAAACGCAGTAATTGCATTCACCTTATAGCCCACTACCATCGGACGCTTGATCAACATGCACTCAAGTGCAACCGTCCCCGATGCTAGCAATACTGCATCAGAGGCTGTTATGACATTGCGCGCGGTATCATCGACCAGTTGAAAATCGAGTTCCGGAGCAAACTCTTGCCAAGCCTGCTCAAATTGCTCGCGACGTTTTTGATTGACTAAGGCAACAACAAAGCCCAAATCAGGATGAGTTTGATGTAGGCGCTTACACGTTTCAATAAATGGTTGAGATAGCATTTTTAGCTCACTACCTCGACTACCAGGTAATACTGCTAACCACTGCTTATTTTGCTCTAACCCAAGAAGTTCACGTGCAGGTGCTTTTTCAGACACTAAAGGAATTGCGTCAGCCAACGTATGACCAATAAACTCACAAGGCACATTAAACTTATCGTAAAACGCTTTTTCAAATGGAAGGAAAGCCAATACTAAGTTGGTCGCCGCCTCAATTTTGAAGATCCGCTTTTGACGCCAAGCCCATACCGAAGGGCTCACGTAATGCACAGTTTTGATGCCCGCTTGCTTGAGGTCGAGCTCCAAACGCAAATTGAAGTCCGGCGCATCAATACCGACAAATACATCGGGTGGATTATCAGTAAAATACTTCACCAATTGCGCTTTAACTTTCAGCAAACGCGGAAGTCGACCTAGTACTTCCACAAGGCCCATTACCGCAAGCTCTTCCATATCAAACAAAGACTCACAGCCAAGGGCTTTCATCTTTGGGCCACCAATACCAACGAACTCTGCATCCGGGTATTGCTGCTTAATCGCCTTGATAAAACCTTCGCCAAGCGTATCACCTGACAACTCACCAACAACGATTCCAACTCTGAGTGGTCTTTCCATTTTGCTCACTATATAAACACAAAAAGACCGCAACCTGAGGCTGCGATCTTTTGTTAATCAATCATGACGATGCTTAGCGAATAACGCCACGCTCTGAAGTTTCCACAAACTCAATGAAATGCTTGATTGATGGCCACTCTTGCGCCATCTCTTCCAACACTTCTTTGGCTTCTGCCTGAGTCTTGCCAGAACGATAAAACTCTTTGTAAGCGTTACGCAATGCGCGAAGTTCCGCTTTTTCGAAGCCATTACGCTGTAAGCCGACTAAGTTCAAACCAAACGGCGTCGCATGGTTGCCTTGTGCTAGTACATAAGGAGGCACATCTTTAACAACAGCAGAACAACCACCGATGTAACTGTACGCACCGACTTTACAGAAAGGATGGATCGCAGACAAAGCCATGACACCTGCGTAATCTTCAACTGTTACGTGACCGCCAAGAATCGCATTGTTGCCAACATGAGTGTGGTTACCAACAATAACATCGTGCGCGATATGTGCATTCACACATAGCAAGTTATCATCACCAATCACTGTCGTTGCTTTATCTTGTGTCGTGCCACGGTGAATTTGCACCGCTTCACGAATCACATTTCGGTCACCAATCACGACTGTCGTCTCTTCACCGCCATACTTCTTATCTTGGTTTTCTTCACCAATCACAGCATGAGGGAAAATACGGTTATCCTTACCAATTGTCGTATGACCTTTGATAACAACGTGCGACATTATTTCTGTGCCCTCACCAATCTCAATTTTACCTGAGATGTAAGTGAACGGACCGACAGTCACGTTCGCTGCAATTGTCACATCCCCTTCAATCACTACCGAAGGGTGGATTTGAGCCGTTTCATGAATCATATTAAAACTCTCGACGAGCACATTTCAGTTCAGCTGAACACACAACTTCACCGTCCACTTTTGCTACACCGTTAAATGCAGCAATACCGCGACGCTCTTTTACAAACTCTACTTCAATGATCAGTTGATCACCAGGCACTACAGGCTTGCGGAACTTTGCTTTATCAACACTTGCGAAATAGTACAGTTCATTTTCTGATGGTGCACCGAACGATTTAAACGCTAGTAGGCCTGTTGCTTGTGCCATTGCTTCAAGAATCAGTACACCTGGGAATACAGGTAGTTGAGGGAAATGACCTGTAAACTGAGGCTCATTCACTGAAACGTTTTTAAGCGCGGTCAAGTACTTCTCTTCTTGATAGTCTGTCACGCGGTCAATCAGTAAGAATGGGTAGCGATGTGGTAACAGTTCCTGAATTTCAGTGATGTCCATCGTTTTCTTTTCAGTAGTCAAAGTCATATTCCTATATCAAATGCTAAATATGTTTTCTGGCTGGCATTATAGACGAAAAAGACTCGCAATTCGCGAGCCTTTTTGATCAGAATTGGAATCAAGATTCTTCGTTCTGCTCTAACAGCTTCTCAACCGCTTTCAAACGCTTGTTCATGTCATCAATACGATGTACACGGGTTGCTGTTTTACGCCACTCTTTGTTTGGCTGTAATGGGATACCTGAAGAGTACATACCCTTCTCAGAAATACCGCGCATTACCATACCCATACCTGTGATTGTAACGCCATCAACGATTTCGATATGCCCGTTGATCACGGTACCACCACCGATAATACAGTATTTACCGATCTTGGTACTGCCAGCAACAATCGTACCACCAGCCATAGCTGTACCATATCCGATCTGTACGTTGTGAGCGATCTGAAGCTGATTATCGAGAATGACATTATCTTCGATAATGGTGTCTTCTAATGCACCGCGATCAATCGTGGTACAAGAGCCAATCTCAACTCTATTACCAATGACAACAGTGCCAAGCTGAGGGATTTTGATCCACTCACCTTTTTCATTGGCATAACCAAAACCGTCGGAGCCGATTACAGTATTCGCTTGAACTAAACAGTGTTCACCTAGCACTACTTCATGGTAAATACTGACATTTGACCACAACTTAGTGTTCGCACCGATTTTAGCATTTTTACCAATAAAACAACCTGCTCCAATAACAGCGTTATCTCCCAGCTCAGCACCCGATTCGACAACTGCGTTAGCACCAATTGATACATTCTCACCCAACTTTACGTCTTCTGCCACAACAGCAGAAGGAGCAATAGAGTGAGCAGGAGGTGGTGTCGTATCAAGTGCTTGAGCCACTTTAGCAAACGCAACATAAGGGTCTGTGACCACAAGTACGTTGCCTTTACAGGCTTCACGTTGAGCTTCCTTGACCATCACGACTGTCGCTTGGCAGTCCGCAAGATGCTTCGCGTATTTTGGATTAGACAAGAAAGTTACATCACCTTCCTGTGCTTTATCCATTGGTGCTACCATAGTAACGACTGCATCAGCGTCACCATGTAGCTCTCCCCCAGTAATAGTTGCCAATTCGGCTAAAGAGATTGCTGTCATAAACGATTATTTTAGTTGTTTGATTACTTTTTCTGAAATGTTGTACTCAGGTTTGCCATATTGCATTGTCTGAATATCAACAATGATGTCGTAGCCTTCTTTCTTAGCAACTTTCGCTACTGCATCTTGAATGACTTTGAATAGCTTTTGCTTCTCTTGAGCTTCACGACGTGCAGAAGCTTGCTCTAAAGCTTGCGCTTTGATCTTGTACTTGCTATCTAGCTGACCAATCTCAATACGTAGTTTCTCTACTTCGTCTTGACCTAACAATTCACCGTCACGCTTTAGCTTTTCAATCTTGGTTTTCGCCTGCGCTTGGATTGACTTTAGTTCATCCGCTTTGTCTTTGAACTCTTCCTGCATTTTTTGCAGAACAACTTCACGTTGTGGAAGCGCTTGGAACACTTGGGCAGTGTTTACGTAGCCAACTTTTTGCGCAGCTTCTGCCGCATGAGCAAATAAAGAAGACGTCATTACTAAAAGGCCGATACCAGCCGCTTTAATTGTTTTATTCACTTTTAATTTCCTTTGAATTAGAAGGTTCTGCCGATAGTGAAAGTGAAGAATTCTTCGTCATCACCCTCGTAAATTTCAATTGGTTTCGCAACCGAGAAGACCAGAGGTCCCATTGGTGACATCCACTGCAACGCAACACCGTACGAAGCTCGGTAGTTGGTTGGATCTGAATAGTCCATGTAGTAGCGCTCATCATCATACTGAGAATCGTAAACAAACTCAGTATCCCAAACACTTGCCGCATCTAGGAACATACTGGTGCGGATCTGACTGCGCGCTTCATCAGACGCAAATGGAGTCGGAACGATCAGCTCTAAACTTGCCAATGCAACGGCATTACCACCTACAGAATCATCGGTTGAGTTTACACAAGAGTAGCCACTACACAGGCCTCCAGAACCGCCACCAGACGTTGTATAAACCGCTTTCGGACCAGCCGTGTTTGAGCGGAAACCACGTAGTGTTGTAAAGCCACCGGCGTAATAGTTTTCATAGAATGGGAACAAGTTATCGTTACCATCTGTCTGACCATAGCCGTTACCGTAACCAAGGCGACCACGCATTAAGAGCGTAAACTCATGCTTCTTCGTTAACGGAATGTACTGACGCACATCATACTGAAGCTTGAAGTATTGAGCATCTGAGCTTGGTACTGTCGCTTTAGCAAACGCACGCTGATAGTTACCTGCCGTTGGGAAGTAACCACGGTTCAAGTTATTGCGTGTCCAAGATGCATTCACGTCAAAGTCGTTGGTAATGATGTCACCATCAGCCTGATTAATACTTTGAGCAAATAACTGTGCTTGGTCATACGTTGGTACGTTACCGATCTTGTTATGGGTGTAACCAACACCAAACTCAAACCGGTTCAGTTCATCAAATGGGAAGCCCCACGTTAAGCTTGTACCATAACTTTCGTTGGTATAGTCAACGATACCGGCTTCAGACGCTTCGAATTGGTTATAGAAGATCTTACCACCAAGGCTCACACCATCTAAGTTCCAGTACGGGTCGCGGTAGTCAAGACTAACGTTCTTCTGATAGTCATTCATCATCGCACTAATACCAACACGATTACCTGAGCCTAGGAAGTTATCTTGCTGTAGACCAACTTGGAAACTTACGCCTGATTCAGTACCGTAACCGATACCGAAGTTAACGCTACCAGAGTTTGCCTCTTTCACGCTGTAGACAAGATCCACTTGGTCTTCACTGCCTGGTACACGTACAGTCTGAACATCAACAGTTTCGAAGAAACCAAGACGATTAAGACGGTTTTTACCCGTTTCAATTGACTTGGAGTTCAACCAGCTGCCTTCCATCTGACGCATTTCACGACGGAGAACTTCATCTTTGGTTGAGTTATTACCAACAAAGCGAATGTCACGCACATAAATACGCTTGCCCGCCTCAACGTTGACAACTAATGAAACCTCTTGAGTTTCATCATCAAACTCGGAAATGGTACGAACTTGAGGGTAAGCGTAGCCAGCTTCGCCTAGTAAACGTTTTACACTTTCTTCCAAGCTTGTGACCGCAGAACCGTTGTAGAGTTCACCCATTTCAAACGAAACAAGGTTTTCTAGCTCTTCCTCATCAACGACACGTTCACCACGGAACTTAACGTCTTTAACTGCATACGGTAAGCCTTCATCTAAGCCTAACGTAATGTAAACGCCCTTTTTGTCAGGGGAAATTGAGACTTGTGTAGAATCAACTTTGAATTTCAGATAGCCGCGGTCTAGGTAGTACGATTTCAGAGCTTCAATATCACCAGCGAGAACTTGCTTTTGATACTTGTCATCAGATAAGAAGTTCCACCAAGCGACATCAACATTGAGTTCGAAGCGACTTAACAAGTCATCATCAGAAAAAACCTCATTTCCAATGAAGTTGATTTGCTTAATCTTGGCAGACACGCCTTCCGAGAAGACAAATTTTAGATCCGCACGATTACGTGGAAGAGGTGTCACAACAGCTTTCACACTCGCATTGTATTTACCAACGCTGTAGTAGAAGTCTTCTAAGCCTTTTTCGATATTCGCTAACGTAGTGCGGTCAAGCGCTTCACCAACTCTAACACCAGATGCATCTAGGTTTTGTTGCAGCTGCTCTTCTTTAATCGCCTTATTACCAGAAAACGAAATGCTAGACACGGTAGGACGCTCTTTAACTTGTACTACTAGTACATTGTCTTGGCGTAAAACCTTAATATCTTCGAAGTTGCCTGATGCGTATAGAGCGCGAATGATTTGCGAGATATCCTGATTATCAACAGCATCACCAATACGCACTGGCATCTTAAGCAACGCAGCACCTAGTGTCACACGTTGCAAGCCATCTACTTGAATATCTTGAACAATAAAGCTTTCGGCACCATTTGCACTCACGCTCGTCGCGAGAGCCGTGGCAAGTAGAATCTTTTTCATCGCCATATTTGTTTTAGTTATTCCTTACTACAACCTTTGCCCAGTTACAGACGAGCAAAATCATTGAAAATTGCCACTGCCATAAGAGAGAAGATAATTGCCCCGCCTACACGGTACCCCATCTCCTGAATTTTCTCAGGAACTGGGCGTCTTATTACAGCCTCAATAGCAAAAAACAATAGATGTCCGCCATCTAACATAGGTAACGGTACAAGGTTAATTATCCCTAAGTTGACACTAATAAGAGCAAGGAATCCAAGGAAATAGACCAAACCATAATCGGCTGTCGTCCCTGCTCCTTTCGCTATCGAAATTGGCCCACTTAAGTTGTTAAGTCCTACATCGCCAACAATTAGCTTTTTCAGCATGCTAATTGTGAGATCAATTACTTGTCCGGTTTTCTCAACCGCTTTCCCGACTGATTCAATTACACCAAATTGTAAGTCGAAGCGATAACTTTCAGGCCATTCTGCGACCTCAGGAGCGATTCCCGCAAAACCGACTTCGCCTTTGCCTTTAATATCACGACTGTCAGGTACTATCGTCAGAGCGACCTTTTCACCATCACGCTCAACTTGAAGCGGCAATGATGCATTCGGGTGCTGTTGAATCAAGTCGACAACTTGCTGCCAATCATTGATAGGTTTGCCATCAATCGATAGCAACACATCACCTGCTTTTAAACCCGCACGCTCACCGGCACTACCTTCAGTAACATTAACCAACTTGGTAGAGATTTCAGGTGTAAATGGAATAAAACCAAGCGCTGACATAGCAGACTGTTTTTCAGGGTCAAAGTTCCACTCACTAAGATCAAAAGAGAGTGTCTGTTCAACTCCAATTCCATCAGAAGATGCGACCGTCATCGTTAGGCGTTGGTCACCAATATGGGAAATCAGCCCCATATTGACTGATTCCCAATCTGCGGTTTTGACGCCAGAAACCGATTTAAGTTCCATGCCCTCTTCTAAGCCAGCTTGAGCAGCAATAGAATATGGAGTGACTTGGCCGACCACTGGTTTTACCGCTGGTACACCAATCATGAAAACCAGCCAATATGCGACAATGGCAAACAAAAAGTTAAATATCGGGCCAGCAGCGACAATCGCACTGCGTTTCCAGAGGGGCTTCTTATCAAATGCGAACCGCTGATCAGCTTCAGATACTTCATCGACACGGCCATCAAGCATCTTAACGTAACCGCCCAAAGGAATCATAGACACACTGTACTCGGTGCCATCTTTCCCGACTTTACTCCAAATCGCTTTGCCAAAGCCGATAGAGAACTTCTCAACTCTCACGCCACAACGACGAGCAACCCAAAAGTGACCAAACTCATGGACAGCAACTAATATTCCTAACGCGACAATGAAGGACACAAAGTTCCATAAGATACCTGTCATAGCTTACGCTCACTAACCCAGTTGGTTGCCAATTCTCTCGCCATTCTATCTAGCTCGAGAATGCTTTCCAAGTCACTACAGTGCGACTGACTAGTATCAGCACAGACTTTAGACAGAACTTTCTGATTTACCCAGGCTATATCCGTAAAAGATAGCTCTCGATTAAGAAAAGCAGCGACAGCTATTTCATTCGCAGCGTTAAGGGCAGTAGTGGCATGTTGCCCTTCATAGCAGGCATCAATCGCTAACTTCAAACATGGGTAACGGTTATAGTCTGGCTCTAGGAATGTAAGCTCACCAACTTTTGTAAAGTCTAGCGGAGCCACACCTGCCGCCACACGCTCTGGGTAGGATAAAGTTAGAGCAATTGGCGTTGCCATATCAGGTTCACCCATTTGCGCCAATACCGAACCATCCTTGTACTGCACCATCGAATGGATCACCGACTGCGGGTGAATCAGCACTTTCAGCTGTTCTCGAGAGGTGTTAAACAACCATTTTGCTTCAATGTACTCTAAGCCTTTATTCATCATGGTTGCTGAATCGACAGAGATCTTCGGCCCCATGGACCAGTTAGGGTGTGCGATAGCTTGCTCAGGCGTCACAGTGTTGAGCGTCTCAATATCGCTGTAACGGAATGGACCACCTGAACCAGTAAGTAAAATGTGAGAGATGCCGTGCTGATTTAAATCGCAACGACCAAGATTGGTCTGAATGTCACTTGGTAAGCACTGGAAAATAGCGTTGTGTTCACTGTCTACTGGCATGAGTTCTGCGCCATACTGGTTAACAGCATCGATAAACAGCTGACCAGACATTACCAAGGCTTCTTTGTTTGCCAATAATACACGTTTACCTGCTTTTACCGCCGCCATTGTTGGTAATAAGCCAGCAGCACCAACGATAGCAGCCATCACAGTGTCGACTTCATCCAGAGATGAAATCTGGCACATCGCATCAACACCGGACAACACTTCTGTATTAAGCTTTAGTTCAACCACTTGCTGCTTTAGCTGAAGTGCCGCAGAGTCCGAAGCCATAACCGCATACTTGGGTTGCCATTTTTTACACAGCTCTCGCATCTTATCGACATTCCCGCCAGCAGCGAGAGCAACGACAGAAAACTGTTCAGGATTTTGTTCAATGACTTTAAATGTGCTTGCACCGATTGAACCAGTTGCACCTAAAATTGTTAGCTTACGCATAGCAAGAAACCGATTTGTGACTCAGGCAAGCCGAAGCTTGCCTAAAAAATGAAGTAAAGAAATGCAAAAACAGGGAATGCAGCCGTTAAGCTATCAATACGGTCTAATACGCCACCGTGACCAGGAATAATATTACTGCTGTCTTTGATGCCAGATACACGCTTAAACATACTCTCTACTAGGTCACCTAGAACAGAGATAACAACGGTCACCAACGTAATCGCAATCATGACCAACGGACTTGTGAATTCAATCTCAAACCACGTAGCCGCACCCCAACCGACCAAAATCGCAGTAACGATCCCGCCAATCAATCCTTCAATCGTTTTGTTTGGACTTACATTCGGCGCCATTTTTCGCTTACCCATGCTCTTACCAGCAAAGTAAGCACCACTATCCGCAGCCCAAACGATAAAACAAACATATAGTACTAATTTAGCACCATGATAAGCGTCTGATTCGATTCCTTCGGCGCGGAGGAGCAATACACTCCAAAAGAAAGGTAAAAGAGTTAAGATACCGAAGGCGTGACGTAAAACTGGAGAATGTTGCCACAATGAAGACGATTTAGGATAGGTAATCGCTAGTGCACTCGAAGCAAGCCACCAAATACACCCAACAGCAAGCATGATGTAGTGTGGCTCCACAACTTGATTCAAACTGGCAACATCAAATGGGATCAATACTAAGCTTAAAGCACTCACCAGGACAGGTGGAAGCAACGCTATCGCGCGTGACCTTGAATCAACAAATTGAGTCCACTCCCAGTAACCGATCATCATTACGGCAGCGATCGCTATTGTAAAAAGGGGTAGCGATAGCTCAAAAATTCCTAAAATCACCAACGGAGCAAGGATGAGCGCTGTTATTATTCTTTGTTTCAAACTTGAATCCTTTATTCGCTTTCCATCAATGCCTTGATTTGTTCACCGGTACAACCGAATCTTCTTTCTCGGTTAACAAACCAAGTCACTGCTTCAACTAAGCTATTTTCATCAAACTCAGGCCAATAGATTGGTGTAAAATACATTTCCGCATACGCCATTTGCCAAAGCATGAAGTTACTGATTCGACATTCACCGCTAGTACGAATCATAAGGTCAACTTCTGGAAGATCTGACATCGTCAAATTCTGTGTCATCATATCTTCCGTTATTTCTTCTGGCTTAAGTTCGCCTGCGGCAACTTTTTCAGCCAATAACTTGGTTGCTTGGGTAATATCCCATTTACCGCCATAATTGGCAGCAATATTCACAACCATGCCTGTATTACCCGCAGTTAACTCTTCCGCCTGAGCAATTTTCTTACGTAATCTTTCATTGAAGCGCGCGGTATCTCCGATAACTCTTAAACGTAAGTTATTCTTATGCAACTTCTTAATCTCGGTAGACAAGACGGTAATAAACAGTTCCATTAACACACCGACTTCTTCTTCTGGGCGACGCCAGTTTTCACTACTAAAGGCAAACAAAGTAATAGCTTTGATCCCTAGTTTGGCAGAAGTTGAAATCGCTTTACGGACTGCAGCAACACCATTCTTATGGCCAAAAACACGAGGCTTGCCTTGTGCTTTAGCCCAACGGCCATTGCCATCCATGATAATTGCAATATGTTGAGGAAGAGCGTCTGGAGAGAGATGTGAGTTTTGCATATAAGAAATTGATAGGTAATCAGCAAAGGACAGAGAGTAGCATAAAAAAACGCTGTGCTGCGAGCACAGCGCTCTTTCACGGTAGAGTTTGTGGAGGAATTAGACTTCCATCAACTCTTTTTCTTTCGCTGCTAACACTTCGTCAACTTGCTTAACAGCTGCGTCAGTTAGCTTTTGAATCTCGTCTTGACCTTTACGATCTTCATCTTCAGAGATTTCTTTATCTTTCAGCAGTGCTTTCAGTTCGCCGTTAGCATCACGACGGATGTTGCGGATAGCAACACGACCACCTTCTGCTTCACCACGAACAATCTTAACTAGGTCTTTACGACGCTCTTCTGTTAGTGGTGGGAGTGGAACACGGATGATAGTACCAGCAGACATAGGGTTTAAGCCTAGGTCAGACATCATAATTGCTTTCTCAACTTTCTGAGTCAGCTCTTTGTCGAATACTGTGATTGCTAGTGTACGTGCATCTTCAGCTACAACGTTTGCCACTTGGTTTAGAGGCGTTGGAGCACCATAGTACTCTACTGAAATACCAGCTAGTAGACTTGGGTGCGCACGACCTGTACGTACTTTAGAAAGGTTGTTCTTAAGCGCTTCTACGCTTTTTTCCATGCGCTCTTGAGCGTCTTGTTTGATTTCGTTAATCACAATATCACCTTAATGTGTAAATCTTTCTCGAAGAAAGCCTATGCGGGAGTCTTCAAAAGGCAATACCGTAGCATAAATCAATTTACGCTACGGTGATTGGAATTACTCTGCGTCGCTGATTAGCGTGCCTTCTGCTTCACCCATTACCACGCGACGTAGTGCGCCTGGCTTATTCATATTGAATACGCGGATTGGCATTTTGTGGTCACGAGCCAATGTAAATGCTGCCAAATCCATCACTTTCAGTTCTTTATCAAGAACAGCATTGAATGAAAGCTTATCATACAGCTCTGCGTCAGGGTTTGCTACAGGGTCAGCCGTAAATACACCATCTACTTTTGTCGCTTTTAGAACTACATCAGCTTCGATTTCGATACCGCGTAAACAAGCAGCAGAATCTGTAGTAAAGAACGGGTTACCTGTACCCGCTGAGAAGATAACTACGCGACCTTGGCGAAGTTCGCGAATTGCGTCAGCCCAGTTGTAATCGTCACACACACCTTTTAGAGGAATTGCTGACATTACGCGAGCGTTTACGTATGCGCGGTGAAGTGCATCACGCATTGCTAGACCATTCATTACTGTTGCTAGCATACCCATGTGGTCACCTACAACACGGTTCATACCAGCTTCCGCAAGACCTGCACCACGGAAAAGGTTACCACCACCGATAACCACACCAACTTGAACACCAAGCTCAACCAGCTCTTTTACTTCTTGTGCCATACGATCAAGGATTGCAGGATCGATACCGAAGCCCTCTTCACCTTGAAGTGCTTCACCACTCAGTTTTAACAGAATACGTTGATACGCTGGTTTAGGGTTCGTAGTCATGGAGTTTACCTTCCAAAAGAGAGTTGTTGATTAACAGTCATGGATAAAGACTTATCAAAAGTCTGCATCCATCACAGCTAAAGGTAGTGCCTTTAGTCGTAAAAAGACCGCAGCCTTGGCTACGGTCTAAACTTTGTGCGTATCTCTAAGGATTAACCTTTTTGAGCAGCAGCTACTTCTTCAGCGAAGCTCATTTCTTCTGCTTTCTCGATACCTTCACCAACTTCTAGGCGAACGAATGTAGCAACAGAAGCGCCTTTTTCTTTCAGCATTTCGCCAACAGATTTCTTAGGCTCCATGATGAACGCTTGACCAGTTAGAGAGATTTCGCCAGTGAATTTCTTCATGCGGCCAACAACCATCTTCTCAGCGATCTCAGCAGGCTTGCCTTCGTTCATAGCGATTTCAACTTGAACTTCTTTCTCTTTAGCAACTACGTCAGCTGGTACGTCTTCTGGGTTAACGTACTCTGGCTTAGAAGCAGCAACGTGCATTGCAACGTGCTTAAGAGTTTCAGCGTCGCCTTCACCAGCAACAACTACACCGATCTTCTCGCCGTGACGGTAAGAAGCGATAGCAGAACCTTCAACGTATTGAACGCGACGGATGTTGATGTTTTCACCGATCTTAGCAACTAGAGCAACACGCTCTTCTTCGAATTTAGCTACTAGTTCTTCAACAGAAGCTTTAGATGCTAGAGCGTCAGCTGCAACTTTCTCTGCAAATGCAGTGAAGTTACCATCTTTAGCAACGAAGTCAGTTTGGCAGTTAACTTCAAGAAGAACAGCAACGCCGTTTTCTTCTTTGATGATGATTGCGCCTTCAGCAGCTACGTTACCTGCTTTCTTAGCAGCTTTAGCAGCACCTGATTTACGCATGTTTTCGATTGCTAGTTCGATGTCAGCGTTTGCTTCAACAAGCGCTTTCTTACATTCCATCATGCC
>NZ_CFHWOM010000029.1:0-49923 GCF_984391705.1 Vibrio sp.
GGGGTTAGAACAAGGCAACAAGCAAATTCATCCCCATGAGCATCTTCTCACTCCACCTTCAAAGCATTTGTTGTGAGAGCAAGGTGACAAGTAAACTCACTTTAAGCACGAAGATACTCAAAATAGTTGGAGCTGTAGCAAGGCAACGAATGAATCCGACCCCAGAAGCATATTCTCACTCCATCTTCAAAGCATTTGTTGTGAGAGCAAGGCGACAAATAAACTCAGCCTTGGGAGCGTAGTGCGCTACGTGACTAAGGTGAATTTACGCTGTCAACGCCGCTATCGCAGCAAAGGCACAGAAGATTAGTGTTCGCGAGTCGCGCGGAACTCCACCTCTGGAAAACGCTCTTTCGCTAGATTCAAGTTCACCATCGTTGGTGCAATGTACGATAGGTTATCGCCACCATCTAGTGCTAGGTTCGCTTGGTTCTTACGCTTAAACTCTTCTAGCTTCTTCGCATCACCACACTCTACCCAACGTGCTGTTGCAACGTTAACACCTTCGTAGATGGCTTCTACGTTGTATTCAGCTTTTAGACGCGCAACGACTACATCAAACTGAAGTACACCAACCGCACCTACGATTAGGTCGTTGTTTTGTAGAGGACGGAATACCTGTACCGCACCTTCTTCAGAAAGCTGAACCAGACCTTTTAGAAGCTGCTTCTGCTTCAATGGATCTTTTAGACGAATACGACGGAACAGTTCTGGTGCGAAGTTTGGAATACCAGAGAACTTCAATGCTTCACCTTGAGTGAAGGTATCACCAATCTGGATTGTGCCGTGGTTGTGCAGACCGATGATGTCCCCTGCGTATGCATTCTCAGCGCGAGAACGGTCGCCCGCCATAAAGGTAACGGCATCAGAGATGCTTACTTTCTTACCTGTGCGGACGTGGTTCATCTTCATGCCTTGCTTATAGGTACCTGATACGATACGCATGAAAGCAATACGGTCACGGTGTTTTGGATCCATGTTTGCTTGGATCTTGAATACGAAGCCAGAGAATTCTTCTTCTGTTGCTTCAACATCACGCTCAACCGCTTGACGGTTTTTAGGAGCTGGCGCCCACTCTGTTAGGCCATCTAACATATGGTCTACACCGAAGTTACCAAGTGCAGTACCGAAATAAACTGGCGTGAGTTCACCGGCTAGGAATAGCTCGTGATCAAATTCAGGACACGCGCCCATTACCAGTTCAAGCTCTTCACGAACACTTGAAGCTAAGTCTTCACCTACCTTCTCATCAAGCTCAGGATTATCTAGACCTTTGATGATGCGTACTTCTTGGATCTCGTGACCATGGCCTGATTCGTAAAGAATCGTTTCATCACGGTGGATGTGGTAAACACCTTTAAACTCTTTACCACAACCGATTGGCCAAGAGATTGGGGCACATGCCATGCCCAGTTCGCTTTCAACTTCATCTAGAACTTCCATTGGATCACGCACATCACGGTCCAATTTGTTCATAAAGGTTACGATTGGTGTATCACGAAGACGAGTAACTTCCATCAATTTACGCGTACGATCCTCGACACCTTTTGCAGCATCGATAACCATAAGACACGAGTCAACCGCTGTTAGTGTACGGTAGGTATCTTCCGAGAAGTCTTCGTGTCCTGGAGTATCGAGCAGGTTTACTAGGCAATCATTGTATGGGAACTGCATAACTGACGTTGTTACCGAGATACCACGCTCTTTTTCCATCTCCATCCAGTCAGATTTCGCATGCTGAGCGTTACCACGGCCTTTAACCGTACCTGCTTTTTGGATTGCGTTTCCGAATAACAGTACTTTTTCAGTAATGGTGGTTTTACCCGCATCCGGGTGCGAGATAATGGCGAAAGTTCTACGTTTAGACACTTCGCCAAGAAAAGCTGTATTTGACATCAAAAGATCTTCTTCTGTCTGGTTACCAGAGACTAAAAATCAGTTACCCTGACTCTTCTGGCTGTTCGATTCAATTTTGCGCGGTATTCTCTCTTATATTCTCTTGAGGGGCAACTTCAACAGCAAAAATGGCAAGATAACTCGACCATTTTGGGTACAAATTAAAATATCAATAAATATAGGCTATAACTAAAGGAGTAGAGGGAACTTGTTATAACTATGCCTAAAAGCCAAAAGATAAATTCATTAGCCTTCAGACAAGCGAAAACGGTCTTTTTAGTCTCTGTACTTCTAGGAGTCTGTTTCAGCTTTTATCATATTTTGGTGGATCTTCATCAGGAACAAAAACGCATTGAAGAACACTATCAGTTCAAGTTGCTGCAAAACTACTCCAACGCCAGTCAAGCCGCTTACCATTTAAATCAGCTACTTGCCGAACAGGTCGCTTCAAGTTTGATGATGGACAGTGCTATCTATAAGGTGGAGATTATCGATGACTTCGGTGATGTCTTAACTCTCAAGGAACACAGCATTTCGCTTCAAGGAGGCTTCACCGAAGCACTCTCTAACTTCCTGACTCCAAGAACACCGATTTACACCACGGAGCTCCATCAACCTAACTCCCATGTCGTTGTGGGTACTCTCGCGTTTTCAGTTAATGGTGCCAATATCGCCAAAGAGTTTATTGCCAAAACGAGCAAAATCTTACTCTTCGATTTATTCAGGAATATCTTACTCACCTCGATATTGCTTTTTTTCTTCTATCAAAAGCTGTCGAAGCCACTCGTCACGCTGATCGATTGGGTGCGTTCTCTACAAAACAACAAGAGTGACACGCCGCCACCCACACTCTATCGAGATGACGAGTTAGGCCATTTGGCGAATACCTTTCATACCCTTTGGAAAGATAGAGAAGCCGCTGAAGTAAAACTCAATCAACTCGCTTACTACGACTCTCTTACAGGCTTGGCCAATAGAAGTCTCTTGCTCCAATTACTTGGAAAGTCGATTGATCGCGCTAATGTGAAGAGCGAAACTGGTGCTCTGTTCTATTTAGACTTAGATCGCTTCAAAACGATAAATGATTCTCTGGGGCACACAATAGGGGATCATCTACTCAAAGCGATTTCTATGAGAATTGAAGCTTGGTTAAAAGATGACTTTACCGCAGCGCGGATCGGTGGTGATGAATTTGCCATCTTGCTACCCCGAACTTCTGCGGAAAAGGCACATGAGCTCGCGCAGCAATTGCTAGCTTTGATTTCGAATCCTTATTCTATAGATGATCATCAGCTTTACTGCTCTGTTAGTGTCGGTATAGCGGTATTCCCGTCGGTCGGAAATACGAATATTGACGTTTTACGTCAGGCAGATACCGCTCTCTATAGGGCTAAAGTCGGTGGACGAAATAAATACATGTTCTATGAGCCTGAAATGCAAGCTCAAGTCGAGTCTTTCCTAGAAATAGAGAAAGGTTTACACGAAGCTATCAACAAAGGACAGCTAGAGCTTTATTATCAACCACAGGTTAACCGCGAGCACCAGATTGTAGGGGTTGAAGCTCTGATCCGTTGGAACCACCCCGATAAAGGTGTCTTACCTCCAGGTGTGTTCATGCCGATCGCGGAAGAAACAGGACAAATACTGCAAATTGGTAACTGGATCATTGAAAAAGCGTGCTATCAGTATGCGACTTGGCAAAAAGCAGGTGTCCTACCAGATACTTTCCGTCGACTCGCAATCAACATAAGTCCGTTGCAGTTTTCTCAAGACTCATTCGTAGAGCACATTAACGATGCCCTGACTCAAGCGGGAATCAGTGGAGAACATATCGAGCTAGAGATTACGGAAAACTTGCTGCTAGAAAACGTGGAAAGTGCGATTCAGAAGATGGTGAAACTGAAAGAGTACAATCTAAAAACCTCAATTGACGACTTTGGCACTGGTTACTCTTCATTGAAGTACCTCAAACATCTCGCTGTTGACGTACTTAAAATTGATCGTTCGTTTGTCACTCAGCTTCACCTAGATGAAAGTGATCAAGCGATTGTTGACACCATTATTATGACAGCTAAACGCTTAAACCTTGAGGTCATTGCGGAAGGTGTAGAAGATTGTAATGAACTCAACACGTTAAAAGATATGGGATGTGATCAGTTCCAAGGCTATCTATTCGATAAGCCGCTACCTGCAAGCGAGCTAACTGAACGTTTTAATCGAAACCATTATGACGTCGATGACGAAGCGCCAATCAAAGCGGTTCAAAAGTAGCGCCTAAAACAGGATGTAGCTCATGATAATTGCGTCTTCTTTGCCATTATCTGTTGGGTAGTAATTAAGACGACGATCAACCTCGTTAAACCCTAGTGCTTCATACAATCCAAATGCACGTTGGTTGCTGGCGCGAACTTCAAGCCAAATACTCTCTGCGCTGCGCTCGTGAGCCAAATCGACTAGATGTTCTAGCAGCGCTTTACCATAACCTTTACCTTGTAAGCTTGGATCAACGGCAATATTTAGCAGCGTCAACTCACCTACAATGTTTTGCGCGTAGTAGTAACCGACCAGCTGTTCTCCATCGAACAAAACGTGGTGACAACCGCCACGACTATTGATGTCACGTATCAAGTTCTCAGACCAAGGGTGAGTATGTGCATGACGTTCGATGCGATAAACGTCAGAGAGGTGCTCAGGCTTCAGCGGGGTACAATGTAATGTCATGATGTTTATTTGTAGCTACAAATTTGCTGCCATAAGGCGCGACGCTGTTCATTATTACCGTCAATTTGACTCAGTAATGGACTAGATAAGACTTTACCACCAATCTTCTCTGGGTTCTCGCAACCAGAAAACCAAATCCAGTTCTGAAAAGGCTCAGCCAACTGAGAGACTTGTTCAGGGTAAATATGCAATGCTTGGTCGAGAGTTAAATCAATGCTTTTCAGTACACGCTCAAACAACAAAGCTGTCTCTTTTTTCGGACATTGCGGGGACACGAGTAACAATTGACAAGACTCTTGCAATACTAACTTTGGTGATTGATAGCCTTGCAATCTTTCCGGGTGAGCCAGCTCGTAGCACTGGATCCCCATTTCTTGTAAATATTCTGTCTCGTATTGTGGCATAAGGAGTCGTCACTGTTGATATCGGGGCAATCCTAACATAAAAGTCAGAGGCACTATGAAACATTTCATCACTATTTTAATGTCATCCTTAGTTCTATTTACGGCTCCATCCTGCTTCGCTAAACAGAGTGATGACTGGGTAATGATCAGTGATAAAATCGTTAACTACAAGTCTGAAACAGATACCGTCGAGCCACTAGCCTACATCAGCGAGCGCAACTTCAGCAAAATTAAGATTAAAGTTATTCAAGGTACTATCAACCTTAAAGATGTAACTGTGACAATGTCAGACGGCAGCACAAAAGAACTGAAATCAATGGGAACTCTCACAAAAGGAATGTCGACTCGTGCTTGGACATTACCAGGCAAACAAGACGCCAAATTCAAAAAATTAGAGATGACCTACGATAGCTGGGGAAGTAATACACTGAGTGCTGTGGGCTTAAGTAAAAAGGCAAAAATCGAAGTTTGGGGCAAAAAACGCACCAATAAAGAATCGCAATAATTAAAAAGCCGCCTGTACTTAGGCGGCTTTCTTCTATCCATTTCTAAGCTTAGAAGCTTTCTTTTACTGCATCTGCAATTTTCAAAGCTGAAGATTGCACAAGAGCTGCATCTTCACCCTCGACCATGACACGAATCAACGGCTCAGTGCCTGATTTGCGTAACAGTACGCGACCTTTATCACCTAGATCAGCTTCTACTTCTGCCGTCGCTTGTTTAACTGCGTCAGCTTCAAGTGGGTTTGAGTCACCTTCAAAGCGAACGTTTTCTAATACTTGCGGATATAACGTCATGCCTTGTGAAAGATCGTGTAGTGACATATCGCTACCAACCACCGAAGCGAGCACTTGAAGTGCTGCCACAATAGCATCACCCGTAGTAACTTTATCCAATAAGATCACATGCCCTGAGTTTTCAGCGCCAATCTTCCAGCCTTTAGCAAGAAGTTGCTCCATCACGTAGCGATCGCCTACCGCTGCACGAACAAAAGGAATACCTAGTTGCTTAAGACCGTTTTCCATACCAAGGTTAGTCATCAAGGTACCAACTACACCACCTTTTAGCTCACCACGGCGAAGCGCGTCGCGTGCAATGATGTAAGCGATTTGGTCGCCATCGACCTTATTACCTAAGTGATCGACCATAATAATACGGTCACCATCACCATCAAATGCTAATCCGAGTTCAGCACCCTCTTCTACGACACGCTGTTGCAATGCACGTACATCCGTCGCACCCACTTCATGGTTGATGTTAGTACCATTTGGCTCAACGCCCATCGCGATTACTTCAGCACCTAATTCGCTGAATACTGATGGAGCGATATGGTAAGTCGCACCATGCGCGCAATCTACAACGATCTTCTTACCCGCAAGGCTCAAGTCATGTGGGAAGGTGCTTTTACAAAATTCGATGTAACGACCAGCCGCATCATTCAATCGCGTTGCTTTACCCAGCATCGCTGACTCAACACACTCAATTTCTTTGTCCAGTTCTGCTTCAATAGCCAATTCGATATCGTCAGGTAGCTTTGTACCTTCAGATGAGAAGAATTTAATGCCATTGTCGTAATACGGGTTGTGGGAAGCTGAAATCACAATACCCGCTTCAGCACGGAACGTTTGTGTGAGGTAAGCAACACCCGGTGTTGGCATAGGCCCAGTGAAAGTTGCTTTTAGACCCGCAGCGGCAAGGCCGGCTTCCAATGCTGATTCAAGCATGTAGCCAGAGATACGTGTATCTTTACCGATGATCACTTTCTTTGTGCCTTGCTTAGCTAACACACGCCCAGCCGCCCAACCCAGTTTCAATACAAAGTCAGGGGTAATAGGGTATTGGCCTACTTTGCCACGTACACCATCAGTTCCAAAATAACGTCTTTGCTTAGACATGATGATTCCTTTTTCTTATTTCATGCTCAACGGTTAGCGTTAACCATTGAGACAATTTTTACAGCATCAAGCGTTTGTTCAAAATCATGAACACGAATAATTTGAGCCCCTTTCATGACAGCGATTGTAGCGCAACTCACGCTTGCAGCCACACACTCGGCAGGCGCTTTATCCAATAATTTGAAGAGCATGGATTTTCGAGACATTCCCGCAAGGATAGGTAGACCAAACTTATGAAATTGTTCAAGATTTGCAAGCATATGATAGTTATGCTCGATCGTTTTACCGAAACCAAAGCCAGGGTCAAGAATCAGCTTATCACGACTGATACCAGCCTTTTCACAGGCTGCCATTCTCTCTTCAAGAAATTCACCAACTTCTTTAAGAAGATCATTATAATGCGGATTCGCTTGCATAGTCCTAGGCTGACCTTGCATATGCATTAAACAGATTGGTAAACCGGTATCTGCCGCAACTTCTAAAGCTCCTGGTTCCTGCAATGCTCGCACATCATTAATGATATCAGCCCCCGCTTTTGCGGCTTGACGCATGACTTCAGCTTTACTTGTATCCACAGAGATCCAGACATCATACTGCTCGCGGATCGCCTTAATCACAGGAATAACACGATTCAGCTCTTCCTCTAGCGCTACATAAGGAGCTCCAGGGCGCGTGGACTCACCACCAATATCAATAATACTCACTCCGGCATCAATCATAAGTTGAGCTTGTTCGAGTGCATTATCTAGGGAGTTAAATTTTCCACCATCTGAGAAGGAATCAGGAGTGACGTTCAGTATACCCATGACTTGAGGTACGGATAAGTCTAGGGTTTTGTTGTTTGCAGTGATTATCATAATAAATACAAAAACCCCGAGTTTCCTCGGGGTTTATCTTATCTAACTCAGTTACTCAGAGTCTTTTTTCTCTGTCGCTTCTGCAGAAGTGCTTTCTTGAGAAGTTGTCTGCTCTTCCGCCTTCGGCTCAGCAACTTTCTCTTCTGGTTGGCTATCAGTCTTTTCTTCTACTTTCGCTTCCGGCTTATTGTTTTGGTTATCACCCCAACCCGCTGGTTCACGAATTTCAGACTTACGCTCCATTAGATCATCAATCTGACCAGCATCGATCGTTTCGTACTTCATCAACGCATCTTTCATTGCGTGCATAATATCCATGTTATCTTCAAGGATCTGTTTAGCACGAGCGTAGTTGCGGTCGATGATTTGACGAATCTCTGTATCGATTAGCTTCGCTGTGTCATCAGACATATGCTTAGTCTGAGTCACGCTACGACCTAGGAACACTTCACCTTCTTCTTCAGCGTAAAGAAGAGGACCAAGTTTTTCAGAGAAACCCCATTGAGTCACCATCTTACGCGCAATATCAGTCGCACGTTCGATATCGTTTGAAGCGCCCGTTGATACTTTGTCTGCACCGTAGATTAGCTCTTCAGCAAGACGACCACCGTAAAGGCTTGAAACCATAGACTCAAGGTGTTGACGAGACATGCTTACGCGATCTTGCTCTGGTAGATACATAGTCACACCTAGCGCTCGGCCACGTGGAATGATCGAAACCTTGTACACTGGATCGTGTTCTGGCACTAGACGACCAACAATTGCGTGACCTGCTTCGTGGTACGCCGTTGATTCTTTAGTCTCTTCAGACATCACCATAGAACGGCGCTCTGCACCCATCATGATCTTGTCTTTAGCCAGTTCGAACTCAACCATAGAAACGTTGCGCTTGTTACCGCGAGCCGCGAACAATGCCGCTTCGTTAACTAGGTTAGCTAGGTCTGCACCAGAGAAGCCTGGAGTACCACGTGCGATTAGAGATGGCTCTACGTCACCTGCTAGAGGCACTTTACGCATGTGTACTTTAAGAATCTGTTCACGACCACGTACATCTGGTAGACCAACCACAACTTGGCGGTCAAAACGGCCCGGACGCAGTAGCGCTGGGTCAAGTACGTCAGGACGGTTAGTCGCGGCGATAACGATAATACCTTCGTTACCTTCGAAACCATCCATTTCAACCAGCATTTGGTTTAGTGTTTGTTCACGTTCATCGTGACCACCACCAACACCAGCGCCACGCTGACGACCTACCGCATCGATCTCATCAATAAAGATGATACAAGGTGCTGCTTTCTTCGCTTGTTCGAACATGTCACGTACACGAGATGCACCAACACCAACAAACATTTCAACGAAGTCAGAACCAGAGATAGTAAAGAACGGCACTTTAGCTTCACCTGCAATCGCTTTTGCAAGTAGCGTTTTACCCGTACCCGGAGGACCAACCATCAGCACACCCGTTGGAATCTTACCACCCAGCTTCTGGAAGCGGCTTGGATCACGTAGGTAGTCCACTAGCTCTTTAACGTCTTCTTTTGCTTCATCACAACCTGCAACATCAGCAAAAGTCGTCTTAATTTGTTCTTCGCTCATCATACGAGCTTTGCTCTTACCGAAAGACATAGCGCCTTTGCCGCCACCGCCTTGCATTTGACGCATGAAGAAAATCCATACACCAATCAGTAAGATCATTGGGAACCAAGAAATGAAGATTGTACCTAACAGGCTTTGCTCTTCAGGAGGCGTGCCCTGTACTTTCACATTTTGGTTAATTAGGTCATCAAGTAGCTTCTGGTCGTAGACCGGCATGTAGGTAACATGACGCGCGCCGCCGCCACGACGAGTAAAGGTAATCTCACCGTCTTTAAAAGTTGCTTCCTGAATCTGGCCTTGGCCAACTTCCTGTACAAACGTGGTGTAGTCCACTGCTCTGCCATTACTTTCCCCAGGGCCAAAGCTCTGGAATACCGACATCAATACGACAGCGATAACAAGCCACAGAATTAAATTTTTTGCCATGTCACTCAAGGTGTCAGCCTCTCGATAACTAATTGTAATTAAAGGTAGGGTACTACAGTTTATAACCTGTAGCTATAGTGTTAACCATGCTCTAAACGAGCGAAATAGTTAACCTTTGTAACCAGTGGCTACAACAAAGACTTCTCGTGAGCGAGCTCTTGAAGAGTCAGGTTTTCTAATTTTTACGACTTTAAACATGTCTCGGACTTCTTTCACAAACTGATCGAAGCCTTCCCCCTGGAAAACCTTTACAACAAAGCTACCATTAGGGGCTAGAACTTGTCGACACATATCTAAAGCCAATTCAACTAAATACATAGCTCTAGGCTGGTCGACGGAGTTGTTTCCGGCGATGTTAGGTGCCATATCCGACATAACAACATCGACCATAGATGGCTGAATTCGATCCAATAATGCTTCCAACACTGCATCATCACGAAAGTCTCCCTGAAGGAAGCTAACTCCAGCAATCGGATCCATAGGTAACAAATCACAAGCAATGATTTGACCGCTATCACCTATAATCTTAGCAGCATATTGAGACCAACCACCTGGCGCCGCTCCCAAATCCACGACAGTCATACCTGGTTTTAGCAGCTTGTCTTTGGCTTGGATCTCTTCCATTTTGAAATAAGCACGTGAACGATAGCCTTTCTTACGAGCTTCATTTGCGTATTTATCATCAAAGTGTTCTTTTAACCAACGTCCAGAACTGGCCGAATGTTTTTGTTTACTCATTTTAATCCCAACAAGGCACAAATAGGAGCTATTGTTTTAATAGGCTAAGCCTATTGCTCAATAAATTATAGTCTTCAGCAATAGATGGCGTTAAAATAGCTTTTTTCAACCCTTATTTTAAAGAAAATTGGCCGCGAAATGAACTTAAGCACGAAACAAAAGCAGCATCTAAAAGGCCTAGCGCACAGTCTAAAACCTGTTGTGCTTATGGGCGCAAACGGACTAACTGAAGCTGTTCTAGCGGAAATTGAAATTGCTCTGAATCATCATGAGCTAATCAAAGTAAAAGTCGCATCGGAAGATCGCGAGACTAAGAACCTGATTATCGACGCTATTATTCGCGAAACTAAAGCGGAAAAAGTGCAAGTAATCGGTAAAACGCTAGTTCTATTCCGTCAAACGGAAGAGCGTAAAATCGAACTGCCACGTAAATAATCATATTACGTTCGCAATAAAAAAGGTCGCTTGTGCGACCTTTTTTAGTATCAGTAGAAATGCTAACGCTTAAACATACTCTACGCTATCAATTTCAAAGTCACGATCACCACCTGGAGTAGAAATCACAACTTCATCGCCTTCCATTTTACCGATAAGGCCACGAGCGATTGGAGAACTTACCGAGATACGACCAGATTTAATATCAGCCTCGTCATCACCTACGATTTGGTATGTCTTCTCTTCGTCAGTATCAACATCGATAAGTGTTACCGTTGAACCAAAAATAACTTTCCCTGAGTTATCCATTTTGGTTACATCGATAACTTGAGCCACTGACAACTTGTATTCGATATCTCGAATTTGAGCTTCACAAATGCCTTGCTCTTCACGTGCCGCATGATACTCAGCGTTCTCTTTAAGATCACCCAGTTCACGAGCTTCAGCAATTGCTTCAGAAATCTGTGGGCGAAGCTTTAATAGGCGGTCTAGTTCTTCACGCAGTTTTTGTTCACCGCGCACCGTCATTGGGACTTTTTCCATTGTTTACCTCATTCCAAAGCAGTCTTTGGACAAAACAAAACTACCCAACCCATAGGATTAGGTAGTGAGTTAACTAATCAATTTATTCTAGTGTAAACAAACTTCGCGACTAAATCACCATAAATCCCACACATCAAACGCCCGCTCACATTAGCGATGATTATTTTTTAAACTGCCAATAAAGAGTTGTATGAAAATGCCTATAATCGACTAAAAAAACGTAAAAAATCGCTCTGTCATAGCAATGTCAAAAGCAGATATAAACCCAATTAAATCATAACCTTGATATTTATTTAGTTAAAATAAAACACTGTTCAAAACTCAAATTTATATCATTTTACTAACTCATCAAGGAACTTCCACGTTAAAACATTGCTCACCGATTGCTCGCATTAGGTGAACAATTCTTTCATATTTCTAACATAAATCTTGAATATGAGTATTGATTCACAAGAGCAATAAATAGAGGATAACAGGTGAGAACTGTGTTATCGCTCGCATATAACTATTTATGGACAGTAAATTAGGACTTATAAGATGAACAAAACTCTGATTGCTCTTGCAGTTTCAGCTGCAGCAGTGGCTACTGGCGCAAACGCGGCAGAAATCTACAACCAAGATGGTACGTCTCTAGAAATGGGCGGCCGTGCTGAAGCACGTCTTTCTCTTAAAGATGGTAAAGCGCAAGACAACTCTCGCGTACGTCTAAACTTCCTAGGTACAACTCAAATCACTGACGGTCTATACGGCGTTGGTTTCTACGAAGGTGAATTCACTACAGCTGACAACGGTGACGGTTCTGATCTAGACAACCGTTACACATACGCTGGTTTAGGCGGCAAGTTTGGTGAAGTAACTTACGGTAAAAACGACGGTGCTCTAGGCGTTCTTACAGACTTCACTGATATCATGGCTTACCACGGTAACTCTGCAGCAGACAAGCTAGCTGTGGCTGACCGTGTAGACAACATGCTATCTTACAAAGGTCAATTCAACGACCTTAGCCTAAAAGCAAGCTACCGTTTCGCTGACCGTTCTGTTGAAAACGAAAATACTCAAGACGAGAAATACGTAGACAATGGTAAGTCTGGTTACTCTCTATCTGCTATCTATGCTGTAGCAGACACAGGCCTTAACCTAGGTGCAGGTTATGCTGACCAAGACAAAGCTAACGAGTACATGCTTGGTGCTAACTTCACAATTGAAAACCTATACGTTGCAGGTCTATACACTGATGGTGAGAAGCAACTAACTGGCTCAAGCGACACTGTTGATTACACTGGTTACGAATTCGCAGCAGCGTACACGCTAAACCAAACTGTATTCAGCACTACATACAACAACGCTGAAACAGATGGCGAAACATCTGCAGATAACGTTGCTATCGATGCGACTTACTACTTCAAGCCAAACTTCCGTGGCTACGTGTCGTACAACTTCAACCTACTAGATGCTAGCGTAAGCAAAGGTATCACTAAAGTTGACGCAGAAGACGAGCTAGCTGTTGGTCTACGCTACGACTTCTAATTTGTGACTTAGTGTCATGAATCTAAGACGCCCGCTCTATAGCGGGCGTTTTTTTTACTGGTTATACTGACATACGCCAAACCATTAGCCGATACCTTCACTATGAAAACCTTACGCTTTACTACTCTACTCGCTGGTCTTCTCTCATTCTCAAGCCTCGCCTATACGCCTTTAGACTCTTTACCTACCGGTAATCGAACCAGTTTATTAGTCGAGCGTCTAGATGACTCCCAAGTCTTATTAACAACAGATAACAACACCCAGTACTTTCCACCAGCCAGTACGTTAAAAGTAGTGACAGCATTAGCTGCAAAATTAGAGCTAGGGGATAACTTTCATTTCACAACCCAACTAGACTCTGCTGGTAACGATGTCATCATTCGGTTTTCAGGCGATCCGACACTCTCGACAAATAACTTAAAGCAGTTATTAAATTCTGCTCGCGTTAAGGGTCTTAAAAAAATTGAAGGTGACCTTTGGTTAGATAACACTGCATTTACTGGCTACGATCGTGCCGTCGGTTGGCCTTGGGATATTTTAGGTGTCTGCTACAGTGCACCAGCTAGCGCTATCACATTGGATGAGAACTGCGTTCAAGCTTCCATCTATACCGAGGCAAACCGTAAAACCCGTGTTTACGTTCCGGAGCATTTTCCTATTTATGCATCAACAAAAGTCACTAGCGTCTCTAAAGAAGAACAAGAAGCATCACAGTGCAATTTGGAACTGATTTCATCACCAGATAACCATTATCAGCTTCAAGGGTGTTTGGTAGAACGTAGTAAACCTTTACCCCTTAAATTTGCAGTGCAGAACCCAGAATTGTATACCCAACGAATGCTGCACAATTTACTCATTCAACTCGACATTGAGCTAAAGGGTAATATTCGAATTGGTAAACCATTCAGCAAAGTGGCGACTAAGAGGCTCGCATCTCATCAATCTGAATCTCTGATACCCATGCTAGAAGAGATGCTGAAAAAATCCGACAATTTAATTGCTGATAACCTTACTAAAGCCATTGGCAGTCAGTTCTTTATTCAGCCGGGCAGCTTTGCGAATGGCACCGAAGCAATTAAGCAAATCATTTTTGCCAACACCGGGGTAGATCTGTCCAGCACACCTCTGGCTGATGGCTCTGGTCTGTCACGAAACAACCGATTCAGCAGTAAAGATATGGCTAAAATACTGCGTTACATTTGGCAAAATGACGATCAACTCGGATTAATCGCATTACTACCAAAATCAGGGGAAAGCGGCACATTGAAATACCGCCTTAGTATGAGAAAAGAGCCAGTAAAAGGGTCGATCATCGGCAAAAGTGGCTCACTATATGGCAGCTACAATATGGCTGGTTTTGGTACCGACGCAAGTGGTAAACCAAGCTCCTTATTTGTCCAGTTTGTTACCGATTATCACCTTGCTAAAGCAAAGAGCGATGGAAAAACGACCATCGCTCCAATCACTCAATTCGAAACTTTGTTTTACCAGGATGTGATCAAATTTAGTCAGGCGATACCTAAAAAGTAATTCACAACGGTAAAGTAGATCCACATACCTGAAATATCGACGATTGACGCTAAAACTGGACTCACAAGTACTGCTGGATCCAGTTTGAATGCTCTAGCTAGAATCGGTAGTAAACCACCTAGCGTTGTTGACATCGTCACTTGAATAAACAGAGCGACAGCAATAGCTAGAGCAATCATATTGAGCTCAAAGCCTCCCGTTGAGGTGTCATCGCTAAACAACAAAATACGTGCGATGATCACCATTGAAATAGCAAAAGCTAAGCAGACCGCGACTCGGCTTTCTTTCCACAATACCTTTAACCATTCTCGCTTTTTCAAATCTCCAGTCGCGAGCGCCCGAATAACCAAAGTCGCGGCTTGTGTTCCCGTATTACCACCCGCTGCAGCAATTACCGGCATATAGATTGCCAATAATACGAGCTGACTAAGTGTGTCTTCATAGTGAGAGATGATCAGCCCAGATACAACCCCGAGTAACGCCAGCGCGATGATCCACCCGATACGTTGTTTGACATGAGCCAATACCGACGTACTTAAATAACCATTGGTACTATCCACCTCAGAGTGAAGAAACCCAAGTTGATGGGCGTAATGACGAGCTCGCTTATCATGCCCCTCTTTTTCTAGCATGGTAATTAATTGTTGGACATAGCCTACCGAACAGTGATGCAAGATCGCCACCGCCTCTTCTATAGGCATAACTGTTAATAAATGAATTTGTTGGGGTTGCTCATATTGCAGAAAGGCATTACGAGCAGCACCAATCTCCTCTTGAGAAAAGTGCGCGTTGTTTTCAATGTAAGTATTGCTCATTACCGTCATGGCGAATCTCCCGATTGGCAGTGGGTAACGACCATCAAATACAGGATAGTAAAAGATCTACGGCCTGTAACATCACATTACTAGTGCGACAAAGCCATTCAAAGGTCAAAGTTATTCTGTATTTAGTTTCTAGTTTTCGAGGAGAAAAACGTGAGGAATCAATAGAAAAGAGGATAACTCTACCAAACAGGTAGAGGCGGAAACGACAATACCAGTAAGGTTTATTTTTCTCCCTTGCTACTAGGAGGATGGTCGATATTGTTCATAAAAGTCTCCAGATAAACTGTCATTGTGACAGCGCAGGCATAGTAGCAAAACTTAGACAAGAAAACAGTCAATTTGAGGTAAAAATAGCGAACATTTGAAGTGGTTATAACTCTTCAGAAAAACATAAAAAAAGCGCCTAGAAGGCGCTTTAATTCAAAGTATTATCAATCAGCTGATGGTAATACGAGCAAACTTACGTTTACCTACCTGGAATACGTAAGTGCCTGCTTCTGGGGCAAACTTAGAGTCTGCTACCTTATCGCCATCAATCTTAGCCGCGCCTTGTTTCACCATGCGCATCGCTTCTGAAGTAGACGCACATAAACCAGCTTCTTTCAGAATGTTACTCACTGGAAGGCCTGCATCAAATGCGAACTCTGGCATCTCATCTGGGATCTGGTTCTTGGCAAAACGGTTTACGAACTCTTGCTCTGCTGCATCAGCATCAGCTTGACTGTGGAAACGTGCAATGATCTCTTTCGCAAGTGCTACTTTTATGTCACGTGGGTTTTGGCCCGCTTCAACGTCAGCTTTTAGCTGAGCAACTTCTTCAAGAGGACGGAAAGATAGCAAATCATAGTAGTTCCACATTAGGTCATCAGAGATCGACATGATCTTACCAAACATTTCGCTTGGCGCTTCACTGATACCAATGTAGTTGTTTGCTGACTTAGACATTTTCTTCTCGCCGTCTAGACCAACAAGAAGAGGCATCATTAGAACAGCTTGAGGTTTTTGACCATTTGCTTTTTGTAGTTCACGACCCATCAACAAGTTGAACTTCTGGTCTGTACCGCCAAGCTCAACGTCTGTTTCCATTGCTACTGAGTCATAACCTTGTAGGAGTGGATACATAAACTCATGAATAGCAATTGGTTGACCACCAGCATAACGCTTTTTAAAGTCATCGCGCTCAAGCATACGTGCAACAGTTTGGTTTGCCGCCAAACGGATCATACCTTCAGCACCCAGCTCAGATAGCCACTCAGAGTTAAACTGAATCTTAGTCTTAGCAGGATCTAGAATCTTAAATACTTGCTCTTTGTATGTTTCAGCGTTACGAAGAACATCTTCACGACTCAAAGGAGGACGAGTGTTGTTCTTACCTGTTGGGTCACCAACCATAGCGGTAAAATCACCAATCAGGAAAGTAACATCGTGGCCAAGCTCTTGGAACGCACGCAACTTGTTGAAAATAACAGTATGACCTAGGTGGATATCTGGTGCAGTTGGATCGGCACCCAGTTTAATGCGAAGAGGGCGTCCCTCTTTCAGCTTAGCAATCAGCTCTTCTTCTGGAATTAGCTCTTCAACACCGCGCTTAATCTCGGCTAGTGCAGCTTCAATGCTCGCCATTCTTGTTCACTCCCACAGATTTGGCAAAAATTTGTTAGTTTGCCATCTTACTTGAATAGCGATGCTTTTTGAAACCAGTTAGACTAAACAGCTAAGCTTTTTTACTTAAATTTTTAGAACGAACAATAAAATGTTGTCTATTTTAGCTCGGCTTCCATGGATGCACCGAGGTCTTATCGCCCTTTTTAGTGGCATTATCGTCGTTGCCTTGTTTCTACCCGAGCCTCAAGACTTACGCCAAGATGAGCGTCAGTATCAAGTTGGCAAAGCATACCCGCTGTCGATCAACCCAGCGGCACTCGAATTAGAGACGCGAACGTCTAATCTCGCAGTATTGCGCTGGGACAAACATACTGTAGGCTCAGGCGACAGTATGGCCTTGCTATTCCAGCGCGCAGGACTATCTTCACGCCTTCTTTATCAACTCACCTCAACAAGCAAAGAAATTGCTAACCAACTGACAAAGGTTCGTCCTGGAGACGCCTTTCAATTTGGCTTCGATGGTGATAACAACCTGGTTCAAATTAAGAGAAAGCTAAGTGCTTACGAAACCTTCTTGGTAACCAAATCTGATAACGGTTTTACAGCCAGTGTGGATAAAAAAGAAGTTCATTACCAATACAACTACGCCAGTAATATCATTACCTCTAACTTTTGGAATGCTGGTGTTGGTGCGGGCTTAACAGCCAACCAAATTATGGAATTAGCGGGAATTTTTGGTTGGGATATCGACTTTGCTTTAGACATTCGAAAAAATGATTCCTTTGAGATTCTTTATCAAGAAAAAGTGGTTGAAGGTGAAGTGGTTGGCCGAGGCAAGATCATGGCGGCCATTTTTACTAACCAAGGTGATACTTTTAAAGCGATACTAGATGATAAGACCGGTAACTATTACGATGAAAACGGTCGAGCGATGAAGAAAGCGTTCTTACGCTCCCCACTCGATTTCCGTCGTGTAACATCAAACTTTAACCCGACTCGTCGACACCCTGTTACAGGTAAAGTTCGTGCACACCGAGGCACAGACTACGCAGCTCCTGTTGGCACACCGATCTGGGCGGCGGGTGATGGTACCGTCTTAAAATCAAGCTACAACCAATTCAACGGTAACTATGTGTTTATCAAACACAGTAATACATATATTACGAAATACCTTCACTTAACCAAGCGCACAGTGAAAACAGGACAACGAGTAAAGCAAGGACAAACCATCGGGACGCTTGGTGGTACCGGCCGTGTCACAGGACCTCACCTTCACTATGAGTTTTTGGTGAATGGCGTTCATAAGAACCCGAGAACTGTGAAGCTTCCTCAGTCTAAATCGTTAACAGGTAAAGCGAAAACAACCTTTATCGCCAACGCAGAGCTGAGGCTACAAAAACTTGAACGTTACAGTAAGCTGCTCGCTACAAACTAACACAAAGCCCCGCTAATTTAGCGAGGCTTTTTCTCACCTAGAAACTACTTGGCCTCAATCACCTGATTCGCATTCTCTTCCACTTTATGCTCCCGCCCTAGCATCAATAGACATGGCGTTAACACCAAAGTTAGTACGGTCGCAAATGCCAAGCCCCCAGCGACCGCAGTCGCCAGTTGAGACCACCATTGTGTACTTGGTGCACCAAACTCAATCTTTTGATTAACCAAATCAATGTTCATCTCAAGCACCATAGGTAGCAAGCCAAGAATCGTGGTTACTGTCGTGAGCATAACAGGCCTTAAACGTTGCACACCAGTTCTGAGAATCGCATCTCGCTTATCCAACCCTCGGCGGCGCAATTGATTATAAGTATCAATCAAAACAATATTGTTGTTAACGACTATCCCAGCCAAAGCAATAACTCCGATCCCAGACATAATGATGCCAAATGGCTTCTGGAATACCAACAAGCCAACAAACACCCCAACCGTCGAGAACAAGACTGCAGACAGGATAAGAAACGCTTGGTAGAAACTATTAAACTGCGTAATCAGAATTAAAGCCATCACCACCAACGCGACCAAAAACGCATTCTGCAAAAATGCTGACGAGTTTTCCTGCTCTTCATTCTGACCTCGGATCTTAAATTCAACCCCGTTAGGAAGATCCAACTTAGCTAGCTCTTGCTCCACTTTCGGCAGTTCAAGCGCCAAGTTATACCCTTCTTTAATATCAGCAAAAATATTGATCACTCGATGACCATCAATACGACGAATCGTATCCTGCTTGTGATCAGGGACGATACTGGCAAAGTTTGTAATTGGCACCATACCCGCAGCGGTTTTGACTTTCAGTTGATCAAAGCGACCAATATCACGCTTATCCTCTGGGTAACGAACCAAAATATCAACTTCTTCTGTTGAATCATCAGGTAAGTAATCACCTAGCTTCAAACCGTTCGTTACAAACTGGACCGTGTTACCAACTAACGTCGCGTCTGCCGCAAAGCGAGCCGCATCATCACGGCGAATATCGATCTGCCAATCAATCCCGGCTTTACTCGAATTGTCGCTAATATTGGTAAACGCAGGATAGGAATCAGCCCAATGACGAACGATTTTGGCTGCTCTATCCAACTCGCCAGGCACTCGAGTCGACATTTCGATCACCAAATCATGCTCAACTGGAGGTCCCGCATCAGGAAACTTATACTCAATCTCCACACCAGCATATTGATCCGTCGTTTGCTTCAGCTCTTCAATAATAGTTTTCACTTTACGGCGGTATTGCCAATCCACTGGAGTGATCTGGATTTGACCAATTTGATCATCACCGCCAGTTCGAGTGTAAACGCTTTCAAATTCATCATGGTCAAGCATCACCGACTCAATATCACGCATGATGATATCTTTTTCATGAATCGATAGATCGCCATAGGAACGTACTTTGACCGTAAAAAATGGAGGATCAACCTCAGGAAAGAACTCTGCGCCTAACCCTGCTTTTGCATAGGTAAAACCAACGCCAATAGCAAGTAATATTGCACTAAGTAGGATCTTAAATGGGTGGCGAATCGCAATATCTAGCGTATGAAAATACAGCTTGGTAAGCCCTGTCGCTTTAGAGTAATCGCCGTCATGCAACGCCAGCATTTTCTCTCGCTGTAAACGGGTAACGTTTTGCGGTTTCCCGATCAAACTTCCCAATACTGGTACAAAAAGAAGTGCCATTGCTAGGGATGCAGCTAACGTCGCGATCAAGGTTAATGGTAAGTACTTCATGAACTCACCAGTAATATCTGGCCAGAAAAGCAACGGAGCAAAAGCAGCTAATGTCGTCGCGGTAGATGCCGTGATCGGCCATGCCATGCGTTTGGCGGCGTCACGATAAGCCTCCCGACGCGATGTCCCTTCCTGCATTCGTCGGTCTGCAAACTCTGTAACAACGATCGCCCCATCCACTAACATGCCAACTGCCATGATCAATGAAAAGAGAACAACGATGTTTACGGTTAAGCCAAATACCGAAAGGACTAACAATCCCGTTAAGAATGAGCCAGGTATTGAGATACCGACTAACAATGCGGTTCGGACACCTAAAATCGCAATGATGACAATAACAACCAAAATAATGGCTGATAAGATATTGTTTTGCAGATCGTTAAGCATCATCTTGACGTCATCAGACTGATCCCAAGTGTACTTAACCAATAGGTTGTTCGGCCATTCTTGTTGCGCCTGAGCACCTTCCAATACCGCTTTAATCAACTGAACCGTTTCAATGATATTCTCGCCTGCTCGTTTCTTGACGTCGAGTACAACTGCTGATTTTCCATCTAATCGGGCAAAGCTTTCAGGGTCACGAAACGCGCGTCTAACCGTAGCAACATCACCGAAAGTAATGACCTGTTTTCCATCCACTTTCACAGGTAGCTCAAGTACATCTTTCAACGAATCAAATACTGACGGGACTTTCACGGAAAAACGCCCGTAGCCGGTATCGACAAAACCAGCCGCTACAACACGATTGTTGAGCGCTATCAAATTATAAATATCGGCCTGATCCAACCCATAACTCTCCATAAGTAATGGGTCTACGATAATTTCAACGATGTCCTCTCTGTCGCCGGCAATGTCGACTTCGAGTACCTGACGGTAGCCTTCCAACTTGTCACGCAACTCACGAGCAATTTGAACGATCGTGCGCTCGGGTACCGTGCCATACAAAACGACCGTTAGTGCAGGCTCTTCCGATGCTAACGTGACTTCATTGACCGTCGGTTCATCACTGTCAGCGGGCAATTTTGGTTTCGCTAAATCTACAGCCTCGCGGACATCCGCCATGGCTTTATTTAAGTCTACGCCCACACTGAACTCAAGCATCACAGAAGCATGACCTTCCGATGCTGTCGAGGTCATCTCTTTTACCCCTTCAATTGACCTTAACTCTTGCTCAATAGGTCGGACCAAAAGACGTTCAGCATCAGTCGGCGAGATCCCCTGATGGCCAACTGAAACATAAATGATCGGTATGGTGATGTCAGGGCTCGATTCTTTGGGAATAGTGACATACGTTAAAACGCCTGCAACGAGGACAAATACGAGTAGCACTAGCATTGTTCTCGTGCGCGACAAGGCCGCATCAATCAATGCAAACATAACGACCTCCTTAAAGCGTATTCTGGACAGCTATAACGCTATCACCATCACGCACAAAGCCTTGTCCCGTGGTGATAATGTCAACCTTTTCACCTAACCCAGTTAGCCAAACTCCATCTTGCTCCGCTTTGACTAGCTGAATCGGGACAAAATGCACTGTTTCGCCGACCAAGGTTTTAACGCCGAGATTGCCAGCTTCATCGAGAGCTAACATGGCGGGAGTGAGTTTAATCGCCAATTTTTGTTTCAGGTTGAGTTCAACCTCAGCACTAATACCGGCAGGGACACGCTGTTCCGGATTGTCTAGTACAATCTCGATTGGAAAGGTATTCGTTGATGGAGATGATACCCGAGAGATATAGCGAACTTGACCCGTGAGTTTTTCACCTGCAATAAAATTAACCCTAGCACTTTGCCCTAGCGTTAAATCTTGTATATGACGCTCACTGACATCGGCTTCTATGATGATTTTACTCAGGTCAATGAGCGAGGCGACTGGATCACCTACGCCGACAAAGTCACCTTTTTCAATAAACAGATGATCAACAATGCCAGAAAATGGGGCTGAAACAGATGTGTTTCTAAGTGCTATTTTGGCGTTGCTCACCATAGCTTTAGCTTCAACTAGAGCAGCTTGAGCGTTGGTGTAAGCGACTTCACCTTGTAAACCTCTATCCTTTAAAGATTTGGCAGCGTTAAATTCTTTCTCTCGCACTTTCAAGACAGCTTTCGCTCGCTCCAATTGAATATCTAAATCACCTTTATCAATCAGTGCGATAACCTGCCCTTGCTGAACGCTTTGACCTTTTTTCACTTTCAACTGAGTAATTTTACCCGCGATCTCAGCACCTAACTTGGCTTCTTTGTTCGGTGCCGTTCGCCCGTAAAGATCTATCGACTTATAAGTATTTGCAGCGGTAAAAGTCTGAAATGCAACTTTCGCTAATGGGACTTCCTGATCCGTTTTTTCAGGCGTTGAATCTTCAGCCTTAAGTGAGCCTAATCCAAGCCATAATGACAACAATAGAACAATAATGAGGGATACGATATAGGGACGAGCAGCAATAAAGCGGGTCACTGAGAAACTAGCCATAACAATCCTTTGCTTTTCTTATCGCCTTAAGTAGGCGTCAAAGTCAGGATATAAAGTAACCAACAAAAAATAAAATACAGTTGGACAGTAATTTAGCTTAGGTCTCAGTTTCTAGAATAAATACGTAGATAAAACAAAGGCTGCAAATGCAGCCTTAATATAACCATGAAGATTAAACGCTGAATGATGCGCCACAACCACATGTTGTTGTCGCATTTGGGTTATTAACGAAGAAACGAGAACCTTCTAAACCTTCCGTGTAATCAACTTGACCACCGACCAAATATTGTAGACTCATAGGATCAACAACTAAGGTAACGCCACTGTTTACAATTGTGGTATCGCCTTCATTTACGCTTTCATCAAATGTAAAGCCGTATTGGAAACCACTGCAACCACCACCGGTGATGTAAACACGCAGTTTTAGGTTCGGGTTTTCTTCTTCAGCTATCAATGCCCCCACACGCTTAGCGGCAGCATCTGAAAATGTTAGTGGGATATTTACTTCGCTCACGATGACCTCTCTCAGTGGTGAACTTCCAGAGCGCATCTTCTGTCACTATCTGGAACATCATCTTTTATGTTTAATGTAGGGATTATCTAATACCTGAGTGAAGCGTTCAAGTATTCGCCACTTTTGAAGACACTTTTTATCTGTTTTACCCGCTATTTGATGTGAAAGTACTCAGAATGTGCAGCAAAGCGTTTTATTGAAAGGGAATCGGCAGGTACAATGCGAGCCAAATTGGTCCGAGCAATCAAAAGAGGATATCCCATGACCAAATCAGCAGACTTATTTGAGAAAGCGCAGCAAACAATTCCTGGCGGCGTAAACTCTCCAGTGCGTGCTTTTAACGGCGTAGGCGGCGCTCCAATCTTTGTAGAGCGAGCAGACGGCCCGTTAATTTTTGATGCTGATGGTAAGGCGTACATTGACTACGTTGGCTCTTGGGGCCCTATGATTCTTGGTCACAACCATGCAGTTATTCGTGAAGCGGTGATTGATGCTGCTCAGCGCGGCCTTAGCTTTGGTGCTCCGACTGAAATGGAAATTGCGATGGCTGAACTGGTGTCTGAGTTAGTACCATCAATGGAACAAATCCGCATGGTAAGTTCTGGTACAGAGGCCACCATGAGTGCTATCCGTCTTGCTCGTGGCTTTACTGGCCGTGACAAGATCATGAAGTTTGAAGGCTGTTACCACGGTCACGCAGACAGTTTGCTAGTAAAAGCAGGTTCTGGTGCACTAACGCTTGGTCAACCAAGCTCTCCTGGCGTTCCTGCTGACTTTGCTAAGCACACACTAACAGCGACATTCAACGATCTAGACTCTGTTCGTGAGTTGTTCGCTGCTAACAAAGGTGAGATCGCTTGTATCATCGTTGAACCTGTGGCTGGCAACATGAACTGTATTCCACCAGTAGAAGGCTTCCACGAAGGTCTACGCCAAATCTGTGATGAAGAAGGTGCGCTACTGATCTTTGATGAAGTAATGACTGGCTTCCGTGTTGCTCTTGGTGGTGCTCAAGGTTATTACGACATCAAACCCGACCTAACAACACTAGGTAAAGTGATTGGTGGCGGTATGCCAGTAGGTGCCTTTGGTGGTCGTAAAGAAGTGATGCAGTACATTGCCCCAACGGGCCCAGTTTACCAAGCAGGCACTTTATCAGGTAACCCTGTCGCTATGGCAGCTGGTTTTGCTTGTTTGAATCTTCTAAAAGAAGAAGGCAACGAGAAACGCCTAGCGTCGAAAACGAAACAGCTGGCAGATGGCTTTAAAACACTTGCCGACAACCACGGTATCCCACTGGTAGTTAACCAAGTTGGCGGCATGTTTGGCTTTTTCTTCACTGAGCAAGAAAACATTACTAGCTACGAAGATGTGACTAAGTGTGATATTGAACGCTTTAAGCGTTTCTTCCACCTAATGCTTGAGCACGGTGTTTACCTAGCTCCTTCAGCATTTGAAGCAAGCTTCACGTCTCTTGCTCACGGCAGCAAAGAGATCGAAGCAACTTTAGAAGCTGCGGATCGTTGTTTTGCTATCTTGGCGAAAGAAGCGTAAACGCTGTATTCGATAAAAAGGCTGCATCATGCGGCCTTTTTTATTGCCAGTTAAACACCACCAGCAACAATAACCCAACCATCACTATGCTAAACCAAGGAATAGAACGTTTGGTTTTGCGACTCTTTTGACAACCTTTGTCATTATTACAGCACCCCATAGTTTTGACTCACCTCTGATACTCGCTTGATTCTTCGTTGATAACTCACTGTTTTACAGCCATTATACTGATACAACGTCAAACCATTGGACAGAATCGTGTCAGATAAAGTTAAAATCACCTCAAGTCATTGGGTTTTAGTCACGGCCCTACTGGCTGCTGGATTTGCCTGCTTTTTGCTGGTCGAACCTTATATCAACTCAATAGTAATGGCTTTCATTATTTCGCTCCTAATGTTTCCTATCCATGAATGGATCGAAAAGAAACTTCCCAAGCACCCAAACATTTCGTCACTACTGTCTTGTGTGGTTTTAACCTTTATTATCGTTGTCCCGCTACTGTTCGTGTTTGCCGCAATCGTGCAACAAGGCTCGGCCTTTTCTCAGAACGTCTACCAGTGGGTAACGCATGGCGGCATTCAAACAATATTTGAACACCCTTGGGTAGTTAAAGGGCTATCACTAGTTAATACTTACCTCCCCTTCGACACGATAGAGCCGCAAGAGATCGCGCAAAAAGTAGCACAATTTGCAACCACCTTTGGCAGTAACTTAGTCGGTATTAGCGCCAAAATTCTTGGTGATGCGACTAATTTCCTGATGGACTTCTTCTTGATGCTGTTTGTCTTGTTTTTCTTGCTGCGCGATCACGACAAAATCATTGGTGCAATTCGTCATATTTTGCCGCTCTCACGTAGCCAAGAAGACAAATTGCTTGATGAAGTCGAACAAGTATCGAAATCTGCGGTGATGGGGTCATTTTTAACCGCCATTGCACAAGGAATTGCTGGCGGTATAGGAATGTGGCTTGCGGGCTTCCCAGGTCTATTTTGGGGTACTATGATGGGCTTTGCATCCTTCATTCCTGTTGTCGGAACCGCGCTTATATGGATTCCAGCGACTATTTACCTCTACCTAACTGGCGATAGTACTTGGGCAATCTTCCTTGCGATTTGGAGTATCGCTGTCGTAGGCTCAATTGACAACCTTCTACGTCCACTCTTGATGCAAGGCAGTGGCAGTGCAGGCATGAGCACACTAATGATCTTCTTCTCACTCTTAGGCGGATTACACCTATTTGGCTTAATCGGCCTAATCTACGGCCCTCTGATCTTCGCTATCACTATGGTGCTATTCAACATCTACGAAGAGGAATTCCAAGACTTCCTCGATCGACAAGATCAAAACTAACCACAACCAGTTGGTATCGACGGGGGATTATGCGAAAATCCCCCGTCTTTTATATCTGATAGAGCTAATCTATGTCTGCTTACATCGCCCCTAGTCAAATCGCAGAGCGACAACTTGCTTATTTTGCAGGAAAGCATGTTCTTGTTGCTGGTGAAGCTGAGGACCTTTTCCCTGTTGAACTAGTAAAGCATTGTGAATCAGTGACCGTGTTCACCACTAATTACGGCTACTATCGCCAAATAGAACCTTACGATCAGGTAGTCAGTGTTTTTGGCGCGGAATTCGAGCGAGATACTCAAGCAGATATGGTGCTGCTATATTGGCCAAAAGCCAAAGCGGAAGCAGAATATTTATTAGCCATGCTGATGGCCAAACTTGGCCCAGAAACAGAAATCGTTGTCGTAGGTGAAAACCGCTCTGGCGTAAAGAGCATTGAGAAAATGTTCAAGTCATATGGCCCTATTACTAAGTTCGACTCCGCGCGTCGTTGCTCTTTCTACTGGGGAAAATGTACACAAAAAGTAAAGCCATTTGTCATTGGCGACTGGTTCAAAACCTATCAAGTTACCTACAAGCAACACGATCTAACCATTAAAAGCTTACCTGGTGTATTTAGCCATGGTCAGTTTGATATCGGTAGTAAACTGCTGCTTGATACTTTGTCAGAGCTATCCGGTAAAGTTCTCGATTTCGGCTGTGGGGCTGGCGTTATTGGCTCCGTAATGGCGACGCTCAACCCGGATATTGAACTAGAGATGTGTGACATCAGCGCACTTGCAGTTGAATCGAGTAAAGCAACACTCGAAGCCAACCAACTATCGGGTAACGTCTTTGCCTCCGACGTTTATTCCGATACAAGCAAAGATTACCGCTTTATCATCAGTAACCCTCCCTTCCATGCTGGTCTAGATACTAGCTATAGTGCGACCGAAACCCTGCTTGCGAAGGCCCCTCAGTATCAAACAAAGCAAGGTGAGCTTCTCATCGTAGCTAACAGCTTCTTAAAGTACCCACCTATCATCGAGAAGGCATTTGGTAATTGCGAGACGCTAAATAAGACCAACAAATTTGCTATTTACCACGCAAAAAAATAATCTTTCAGCCCAGTAAAGCAACGATTACTGGGCTTTCTATAGACAACAACTAATAAATTTGCGCCTTTCTCCACGCTTTGCTTGCAACTTACTTGTCAAAGTAAAAAAACTCGTTAATTTTGTCAGATTAGGAAATAACGTTTTTTACTTTGCTCTGTAAGCAGCATGGTCCCCACACCAATAGACCCTTCCTTGCTTCAGAGCCGCATTGTCACGGAAAGTCTATTTTCATCATGTTTAAGTTGTATCGTAAACAAAGATTCAAGCGTCTTCAGAACACCTTGATGTTCGCATTTCTCGCGCTCAGCATTACACCGCTGACCATCACGGCAATCTTTTTCTTACAATCTCACACAACGGATCTGCAGGAGCAGAGTACCTCTCACTTGGTTTCTGTACGTGATAGCAAGCAGCAACAAGTGGTTGACTACCTTTACGCTAAGGAATCCGAGGTAATGGGCTTTGTCCGCTCAGAACTCGCCTACGCAAGTGGGGGGCGTTTTTATGGTTTGGTTAACGCATTTCAAAGCCTAGGACTGGATATTGAAAGCGCTCGAACCTATGCACAAAAACGTTATATTCAAGGATCTGGGGATCAGATCAAAACATCGATCCTTCCTCAATCAAGTATTTTTAACGGAACTGAACGCTACCGTCTCCTCCATAAGCGTTACCATTGGGCTTACCTAGAGCTACTTAAACGTTCCGACTTTGACGACATTTTATTGGTTGACCGAGATGGTAACGTCGCCTACTCCATTTTCAAATATGACAACTACGGAACTAACCTACTTACGGGTAAATATACAGATAGTAACCTAGGTCAATCGTTTAAAAAGTTACGCGATCTAGTGACGGAAAAGCGCAAGACCAATGAAGATTTCACTCCTGTATTGATTTCTGACTTCACAGAAGAACAAGGAAAATCTGTGGCTTGGTTAGGAGCTCCAATCATTCAACAAGGTTACCTTCATAGCTATGCCATGTTCCGCCTACCGAACAACGGCATTACTAAGCTAATCGCTGACACCAATAACATTGCTTCAATGAAAACCCTGCTTGTAGGCCCAGACCACCGCTCAAGAACACTCGCATACCAACAAGAAGACATCGACTTGAGTAAAGAAGTGGTGACCTTGGCTTTGGATGGCCTTACCAACGTAGGCACTTATACCAACACCGCAGGTGAAGACACTATCGCCGCTTACAGTCCTGTTTCAGTGAAAGGAATTGATTGGGCTCTGGTAGTTGAAGTTCCTGAAAGTGTTGCTTTTGCTCGTGTACAGCAGTTGGAGAAACTGTTTGTCGCCGCAATGCTCATCGCTATTGTTTTAGTTGTGATGGCCTCTCATTACCTGTCTAACTTCATTACCTCTCCTTTGCTCAAACTTACTTGGGCTGCTGAAAAAGTGTCTGCTGGCGATATGGATGCAGACATGATCAACACGGAGCGAAAAGATGAAATTGGTCGTCTCGCGGTCAGCTTTGAACGGATGCAGCGCTCTATTCGTGAGAAAATGCAGCTGATCAAACAGCAAAATGAAGAGTTGGAAAGCAACCTCCAGTTAATTCAAAAGCAAAACGACGAACTGCAATTAGCAAACAAACTCAAAGATGAGTTCTTAGCAACCACATCTCATGAACTTCGCACTCCACTACATGGCATGGTAGGCATTGCAGAAGCATTGATTTCGGGAGCAAACGGACCAATTACCGCAGACCACAAGTACCAGCTCGACATCATAATTAGTAGTGGTCAGCGCTTAGCAACTCTGGTTGATGATTTACTCGATTATCACAAGATGCGTTATGGCAACTTAGATATCGAAACCAGTGCAGTTGACTTGTCAGGTTCAACAAGGCTTGTTCTTGAACTTTCTTCACATCTATTGGGGAATAAACCATTACGTATCATCAACCAAGTTCCAGACGAGCCTGTGTGGGTGAGCGCAGACCCACAACGACTTGAGCAAGTTCTATACAACCTGATTGGCAATGCCATCAAATATACGAGTGAAGGAAAGATCGTTATATCAGCGACCGTTGTCGACAATAATATTCGTGTACAAGTTGTCGATACTGGCCAAGGTATTCCAGCCGATCAACTCGATCATATTTTTGAACCGCTAATTCAAGCAGGTAATGACGCAAGCCGCTATCGCCAAGGTGCAGGACTTGGGCTTTCAATTAGCCGACAGTTAATAGAACTGATGAAAGGTTCTTTGTACGTGAGCAGTCAACCGATGGTAGGAACAACGTTTAGTTTTACCTTACCGATTGCGACTGCTGAACAAATATCTTCTGCAAACCAGTACGACAGTCCTCATTTCCGAGCGCCAGACAACAATGAAATCGAGCTTGCAGACGTGACGAACTTACCTTCTAACCCAGAAGGTCCGCTACTTCTCGTTGTTGATGATGAACCCGTTAACTTACGTGTTCTAGATAGTTTCTTGAGATTAGAGGGATATCGTGTTCATACCGCTAAAGATGGACTCGAAGCATTTGAAAAGATAGAACTCGAGAAGCCCGAACTTGTCCTACTCGATATCATGATGCCAGGAATGAGTGGTTATCAGGTGTGTGAAAAACTTCGCCAGGAGTACGATCACGCCCAGCTCCCTGTCATTATGTTAACTGCGCTTAATCAAGCAGATGACAGAGTTCGTGGCTTTAATGCGGGTGCAAATGACTACTTATCTAAGCCATTTAACAAGCAAGAGTTAGCTGCGCGTATCATGGCGCATTTAACGGCAAGTAAAGCGGAACAGCGACGCGTCGAAAACCAACAACTTCAGTTGGAGCTAAAACAAAGAGCCCTCGTTGAAGCAAGTTTACTAGAAACTCAGGGCAGGCTGTTAGAACAGTTGGAAACAGCGCCAGAGGCCATCATCTGCGTTCGTGAAGATAATAAAATCCGCTTCGCCAATGAGGCTGCGTCTAAATTATTCAAGCGTTCAACTGAACAGCTGAAACGCTCATCGGCAGAAGAGCTAATTGCACCTAAGTTCCTTAATATCGCTCAAGAACATTATTGCGGCACTATCGACGTTTATGTAGAAGATGTACGCCAGCACCTTTCAACTGATATCCTAAAACTTCCTGAGGGCTCAGGGCTGCGCTCTATCTATATATTCAATGTAGGTGGCAGCATTAATGCAAGCCGTATCAACAACCTAGAGACAGCGATTGAAGCACTCTCTAGCTATGCCTTTGATGGCGATAGAGCCAAGTTACAAGAGCTGAAAGAATTAGGTGGTGAGTTTACAAGATTGGCAGACAAAGTATCGTCTGACAGTAAACCTAAACAAGAGGTCATGCGTGAAATCCTAGTTGATGCCATGACCAACGCTTTAGATTACTGGGAAAGTGTCACAGGAGAAACCAAGTTCGCCTTTGCTGAGAAGAGCGGATTATGGCGTGTCTACCTTGACAGAAGTACGTTGCAGACACGTACGCTAGATAAATACTTACGTATAGAAACCTTGCCTAAGACACCACGCTGGAGAACGGTACTAAGCTCTCTAGACTATATTCTTGAACACTGTAACGAGCAGAGTCCTCAACGGACTCATATTGAAGGTTTACGTAACAAACTACAGCATTTACTCACTAGCTAACTCAACACAGATCAAGTCTTTAAAAAGCCTGCTCTTGCAGGCTTTTTTCTTTTCACTTATTCAAGCAAATACTACCGACAACATGGCTTTTTACGCCTCGTAAAACAAGCTTCAATTCACCTAAATCGCTTCGTCGTAAACCCCTCAAAAAAGCCCAAATCTAAGCCTACAATAGCTAATTGACGTAAAAACAATCTATATTGCGAAGCCAGTCACAACAATACGGCAGATTTTATTTAGCCCAATTAATTAACACTACAAATCACAAGTGATTAAGATCTCACATAGTTATAATAAGAAAAACAACCATACACAAAAAAGCCCATCAAGTAAGTAACCACTAACCCAACTACTACAAGCGTCAGAAGCATGCGAGTCAGATCACTTAACAAAAATTGCACAAGATGCTCTAAGAATAAGCACTATTAACGTTATTAACGTGAATTGACGAGGTTTTTACGTTTTTAACGGGAATTCCAATTGCGAAAATTAACGTTAAAGTGTTTTCTTACTGTGCCTAAGGCCTACAGGCCACTCTGAAAGGCATCAATCTCCTCCGGATTGTGACCCAAAGTAGAGGTAGGCCTTAGAGAGTGTTTATCAATTGATGACATTCCATTCCATAAGTGAAATGAAAGCAAATAGTAAGGAACAGCTATGCTTGCCAACATTAAAAAAACAGCACTAGCAACAGCAATTATTGCTACAGCAACAACTGGATTCGCTTCAGTAGCGACAGCAGCTGAGCGCAGTGAACTAACTGTACACCCTAAAGAGTTTACGACTTTCGTTCGTAACTTTAACCCATTCTTGGGCGCAACTAACCTACACACTACAACTGACTTCATCTACGAGCCACTTGTTGTTTTCAATGAAATGCACGGTAACACTCCAGTGTTCCGTCTAGCTGAAAACTACAAGATGTCTGATGACCTAATGAGCGTTACTTTCGATATTCGTAAAGGCGTAAAATGGTCTGACGGTCAAACGTTTGATGCCAATGACGTAGTGTTCTCTTTCAACCTAGTTAAAGAGAAGCCAGAACTTGACCAAAGTGGCATCAACTCTTGGGTTGCTGGCGTTGAAAAAGTTAACGATTACCAAGTTAAATTCCGTCTGACTGAAGCGAACTCTAACGTTCCTTACGAAATTGCACGCGTACCTGTAGTACCTGAGCACGTATGGAAAGACATCAAAGATCCAGCTTCGTTCACTAACGAAAACCCTGTAGGTTCAGGTCCTTTCACAGAGATCGATACTTTCACAGCACAACTTTACGTTCAATGTGAAAACCCGAATTACTGGGATGCAGCTAACCTAGACGTTGACTGTCTACGTGTTCCACAAATTGCGAACAACGATCAATTCCTAGGCAAAGTTGTAAATGGTGAAATGGACTGGACTTCATCATTCATTCCTGACATCGACCGTACTTACGCGGCTGCTAGCCCGAACCACCAGTACTGGTACCCGCCATCAGGTACTCAAGCATTCGTTGTTAACTTCAAGCACCCAGATGCTGCGAAGAACGAAGCGCTAACTAACGTAGATTTCCGTCGCGCGTTCTCTATGGCTCTTGACCGTCAAACTATTATCGACATCGCATTCTACGGTGGTGGTACAGTGAATGACTTCGCATCTGGTCTAGGCTACGCGTTTGAAGCTTGGTCTGACGAGAAAACTCACGACAAGTACAAAGGTTACAACACGTACAACGTTGAAGGCGCTAAAGAGCTACTTAAGAAAGCTGGCTTTAAAGACGTAAACAAAGACGGCTTTGTTGACACTCCATCAGGCAAGTCTTTCGAACTTCTAATCCAATCTCCTAACGGTTGGACTGACTTCAACAACACAGTTCAACTTGCAGTTGAGCAGCTTGCAGAAGTAGGCATCAAAGCGAAGGCTCGTACTCCAGATTTCTCTGTGTACAACCAAGCGATGCTAGAAGCAACATATGACGTTGCTTACACAAACTACTTCCACGGTGCAGATCCACACACTTACTGGAACAGTGCTTACAACTCAGCACTTCAGTCTGGTGATGGTATGCCTCGTTTCGCAATGCACTTCTACAAGAATGACAAGCTAGATGGCCTACTAAACAGCTTCTACAAGACAGCTGACAAGCAAGAGCAGCTAGATATTGCTCACGGCATCCAGCAAATCATTGCTGCTGACCAAGTAACGGTTCCTGTTATGTCTGGTGCTTACATGTACCAATACAACACGACTCGCTTCACTGGTTGGTGGAACGAAGAAAATCCGAAAGGCCGTCCAAACATTTGGGCTGGTATCCCAGAGCGTCTACTACACGTACTGGACCTAAAACCAGTTAAATAAGTAGTTGTTCTAACTATGCGGCATACATTCCGTATGCCGCAAAAATCCCCCACTCTTTGATTAGTTTGTTAAATGGCGCCAGTCGTCAGGGGATTTTTCGCTCTAAATTTTGTTTTCGCTAGAGCGACCTGAAACCAGAAACAGGGAAAATCTGGGTGAGTAAGGTGTGAGTTATGGGTTATTTTTTAAGACGTTTGTCGTTCTATTTGGTCGCATTATTAGTTGCTGCGACATTAAACTTTATTATTCCGCGTGCAATGCCGGGTGACCCAGTCACCATGATGTTTGCTAACGCTTCGGTTCAAGTAACGCCGGAACGTATTGCGGCAATGAAAGAGCTTTTAGGTTTCGTTGATGGCGGCCTTTTCGTTCAATACATTGCCTACATGAAAAATGTACTTAGCTGGGAGCTCGGTACGTCGATTCAGTTCTACCCTCTATCTGTAAATAAACTGCTTGGTGGCGCCTTTGGTTGGTCACTGTTCCTAGCAGGTACAGCGGTAATTCTTTCATTCTCGCTAGGTTCTATTCTAGGCATCTTCGCTGCATGGAAACGTGGTAGCAAATACGATGCCTTTGTAACGCCAGGAATGTTGATTATTCAAGCGGTTCCACAAGTTGTTATTGCAATGCTAGCGCTATTTACTTTCGCAATTGGCTTGAAATGGTTCCCTACAGGTTACGCATATACAGCGGGCACTGTGCCAGATTGGACAAGCTGGGCATTCATTAAAGATGTCGCTTACCACGCTATTCTTCCTCTATTTTGTGCTTCTGTGGTTCAGATTGGTGGCTTCTTGATTAACATGCGTAACAACATGATCAACCTGCTTGCCGAAGACTACATCACGATGGCTAAGGGTAAGGGTTTAAGTGAAAACCGCGTTGTATTCCATTACGCAGCACGAAACGCGCTACTTCCAAGTGTAACTGCGCTTTCTATGTCTCTAGGTATGGCAATCGGTGGTCAGTTAATCGTAGAAATCATCTTCAACTACCCAGGTCTTGGTACGGTTCTTCTAAACGCTATTCACGCACGTGACTACCAAGTTCTTCAAGGTCAATTAATCATTATGACGCTATTTATGCTGTCATTTAACTTAATTGCTGATATGGCATATGTCGTTCTAGACCCTCGCCTGCGCAAGGGAGGTAAATAATTATGAAACAACTATTTACGCTAATTTTAGGCAATGCCTACGCTCGTGTCGGTCTTGCAATCGTTTCAATCTTTCTACTTGTCGCGATTTTTGCGCCTCTACTTGCAAAACACGCTCCTGACAAGAGAACTGGTAATCCACATGAGTATCCAGGGTTTGTAGTTACATCGGCTAAAGCGAATCCAGATGGCTGGATCGCACAAAACCTAGCTACTGACCGTCGTACCATGATCATGTCTAAGAAAGCGGACCACGTTCTAGGTACGAGCCGAATGGGTCGTGACATTTGGTCACAACTGGTTCACGGCGCACGTATTTCTCTAGGTGTCGGCTTTGGTGCTGGTATTACTGTATGTTTCCTAGCAACCGTTATTGGTATTTCAGCTGGTTACTTTGGCGGACGAGTAGATGATGTACTTACTGCCGCGATGAACATCATGCTGGTAATCCCTCAATACCCACTACTGTTCGTACTGGCTGCATTTATCGGTGAGGCAGGGCCATTAACTATTGCCATTATTATCGGCTGTACCTCCTGGGCATGGGGTGCAAGGGTAATACGTTCTCAGACTCTAGCCCTTCGTGAAAAAGAGTTTGTTAAAGCAGCTGAAGTACTAGGTGAATCTTCTTCACGTATTATTTTCGTTGAGATTCTTCCAAACCTTATTCCTATCGTAGGTGCGAGCTTCATCGGTTCGGTTATGTACGCGATTGGTATGGAATCTATCATCTCATTCTTAGGTCTGGGTGATCCGAATACCATTAGCTGGGGCATCATGCTTTACAACGTAAACCAATCTTCAGCAATGCTAATCGGCGCTTGGTGGGAAGTACTGGCTCCATGTCTAGCATTAACAGTATTAGTTACAGGTCTAGCCCTACTTAACTTCGCGGTTGATGAAATTGCTAACCCGCAACTTCGTTCACACAAAGGTATGAAGCGTTGGAAGAAACTTGCTGAACAAGACAAGAAAGAACGTACACCAGACATGCCACCTCAAAATGCACTTTGGAGCGGAGATAAATAATTATGACTGCACCACTTATTTCTATCCGCAATCTTTGCGTAGATTACATCACAGATGCTGGCGACGTTCGCGCTTGTAATAACGTAAGCTTCGACATCGCGCCTGGTGAAGTATTTGGCCTGGCTGGTGAGTCCGGCTGTGGTAAATCAACAGTAGCATTCTCGCTAATGCGTCTTCACAAGCCACCAGCATTTATTACCGGCGGTGAGGTTATCTTCAACGGCGAAGATATCCTGAAATACAGCGATGAACGCATGCAAGCGTTCCGCTGGAGCGAGATGTCGATGGTTTTCCAAAGTGCTATGAACGCACTGAACCCTGTACTAACAATGGCTGACCAGTTCTGTGACGTAATTATGCGTCACACAAACATGACGCGTGAGCAGGCACTTAAACGTGCAGAAGGGTTACTGGAAATCGTCGACATCCACCCTAGCCGCTTGAATGACTATCCTCACCAATTTTCTGGTGGTATGCGTCAGCGCTTGGTTATCGCGATTGCTCTCGCTCTTAACCCGAAAATGATCATCATGGATGAACCTACGACAGCTCTTGATGTAGTAGTCCAACGTGAAATCCTACAAAAGATCTATGCACTGAAAGAAGAGTTTGGTTTCTCTATTCTGTTCATTACTCACGATATTTCATTAATGGTCGAGTTCTCTGACCGCATTGGCATCATGTACTCGGGTGAACTAATAGAAGTCGCACCATCAAAACAGATCTTGGAAAGTCCATACCACCCTTACACCAAAGGTTTAGGTAGTTCATTCCCTCCATTAACTGGGCCAAAAACTAAGTTGACGGGCATCCCTGGTAACCCATTGAACTTACTAGAAGTTCCGCAAGGTTGTCGCTTCCAAGCTCGTTGTGACCGCGTTCATGAAGCTTGTACTCGAGTCCCAACTCAACTTAGACAAATTGAGCCAAATCGTTTCTCTAACTGTCACCTATATGGTGATCCAATTGCTCAGACCAAGCTCTAGCAACACACTGAGAAATAATAAAAGATTACTGGAGACAATTATGAGCAAAGATTTTGGCCAATTACTGATTGAAGGAAAAAACTTAGTAAAGGATTTTCCTATTAACAGTAACGCCCTAAACCAACCTATGATGCGTGCAATCAATGACGTGTCGTTCAAAATGTACAAAAGCCGCGGCTTATCGGTAGTTGGTGAGTCAGGTTCAGGTAAATCGACCACTGCGAAAATGATCGCAAAAATGTACGCACCGAATGGTGGAGTTATTGAGTACAAAGGTCGAGATATTCAAACCATCGACTCTCGCTCTGACTTGATGGCATATCGCGAAGGTGTGCAGATGGTATGGCAAGACCCGTTTGGTTCACTGAACCCGACACATAATATCTTCCACCATATTCTTCGTCCTTTGCTAATCCATAAAAAAGTGGATCCTCGCAATAAGAAAGAGCAAGAAGAACGTGTTTACGATCTACTTGAACAAGTAGGCCTTATCCCGCCAAAAGAGACTGCACAGAAGTTCCCTCATCAGTTATCTGGTGGTCAGCGTCAGCGTGTCAACTTAGCACGTAACATCGCGGTAGGAGCTGAGGTGGTACTCGCGGATGAGCCAACATCTATGCTAGACGTTTCGATTCGCGCAGGTGTTCTTAACCTAATGGAAGAGATGAAGTTTGAGAAAGAAATGTCTCTGCTTTACATCACGCACGACATCGCGACAGCGCGTTACATCGCCGAAGATCTGGCCGTTATGTATGTAGGCCATATGGTTGAGTGGGGTGATACTGAAGAAATCATCCACGACCCACAACACCCGTATACACAGCTTCTAGTCTCTGCGGTACCGGATCCAAGCAAGTCGATTCATGAAAAGCTGAAAGGCAATAAAGGTGAAATTCCACTATGGACACCAGAGTCTCTAGGCTGCCCGTTCGCAGGTCGATGCCAGCATGCAACAGATAAGTGTCGAGAGAAACTTCCTGAAGTGACTCAACTTTCTGACAACCACTTTGTTCGCTGTTACCTATACGAAAATTAACGACCACGAGCCAAGCCCGAAAGGTCTTGGCTCAATTACATCATAATAACGATTACACCATCCGGAGATTTTAATGCTGCTACTTACTAACCACATTGGTTATGAAGCCCTTGGTCCAAAGCAAGCTGTGCTGATGACAAGAAAGCCGCGCCTATCCACTACCACTGCGCTATTGGTGTGCGCTGACAGTCATCAAACTGTTGCTAATTTTAGCATTGAGAAAGGGACGCAGGTTGCACATTGGCACCAAGGGAATTTTTTTCGCATTGATTTCTCCGAATTTAATCAAGCAGGTAGTTACTATCTGCGCGTAGACAATCTACGCTCTGAAATATTTAAGGTTGAGACAGGTCTGCTGTTTGATACGACGTTGTCTGATGTTCTGCACTATTTCAAATCTCAGCGCAGCGGTGGTCGTTTTGATAAACAAGACCATTCAATCTCGCTTCTAGGCACCGAGACTCGAGTTGACGTTCACGGTGGTTGGTACGATGCATCGGGCGATGTAAGTAAGTACCTTAGCCATCTATCTTACGCAAACTACCTTAACCCTCAGCAAACACCTATCGTTGTATGGAACATGCTGAAAGGCCTTGAACTCATCAGTCAAGATGAACAAGTCGCCCTGTTTACTAAAGTTCGTATGGCAGAAGAAGCCCTCTATGGCGCTGATTTCCTAGTTCGAATGCAAAATGAGCAAGGCTTTTTCTACATGACTGTTTTTGATAAATGGTCAAAAGATATCAACCAACGTGAGATTTGTGCCTACGCGACACAAGATGGCCACAAATCTGAAGATTTCCAAGCTGGATTTAGACAAGGAGGCGGTGCGACAATTGCTGCGTTAGCGGCAGCAGCACGCCTGGATGAAAGCGGTGAGTTCACTAACCAAGATTACCTAGATGCTGCAGAAAAAGGCTACTGGCACCTGCGAGAGTTTAATCTTCAATATCTCAATGATGGTGAAGAGAACATTATCGATGAATACTGCGCTCTGTTAGCTTGCGTAGAGTTATACAAAACCACCCAAAAAAGCGAATATCTCACTGAAAGTCGTGACTGGGCGATCAAGCTTCAGCAACGCCAACAGTCAGATGACCACTTTGACCATTTCTGGTCAGCAAACCAAGATGGATCTCGTCCTTATTATCATGCCGCTGAAGCTGGTCTTCCTGTTATTGCCTTATGCGCATATCTAGAGATTGAAAGTGATGACAAACTCAAGCAAAAAGCTCAAACCGTTATCACACAAAGCGTTCAATTTGAACTCAACATTACTTGTTCTGCTTCCAACCCATTCGGTTACCCGCGCCAATATGTGAAAGGTGTTGATGAAGCAAAACGTGATGCGTTTTTCGTCGCTCACAACAATGAATCAGGTTATTGGTGGCAAGGTGAAAACGCCCGTTTAGGGTCACTATGTGCAATGGCCTTTGCGGCTCTGCCTCATATTGAACAAGAGCCCACCAAGCTCCAACTACTGAAGTTTTCTCAAGACACCCTCAATTGGGTTCTCGGTCTCAACCCTTACCATATGTGTATGCTCGATGGTCATGGCCACAATAACCCTGACTACCTACCCCACTTAGGTTTTTATAACGCTAAGGGTGGGGTGTGTAATGGCATTACTGGCGGCTTTGACGACGAAGAAGACATCGCTTTCAACCCACCAGGGCAAAAAGACGACATGCTACAGAACTGGCGCTGGGGTGAACAATGGATACCACATGGTGCTTGGTACTTACTAGCGATTATTGCTCAGTTCAACCACTACGGCCTACAGGAGAGCAAATAGATGACGTTTTACTATGTGGGTATTGATGGTGGCGGCACCTCTTGCCGCGCTCGCATCCGCAATTCTCAAGGAGAGCTGATTGGTGAGGCTAAAAGTGGCAGCGCTAACATCCTACTGGGTATTGATGTTGCAATGGCGTCGATCATTGATGCTATCAGTCAGGCAGCCGAACAAGGCAATTTAAATGAGGCGGACTTTGCGAACATGCATGTCGGCTTAGCATTAGCTGGGGCTGAACAAAAATCGGCTTGGCTAGAATTCATGTCTCTCAGTCACCCATTTGCTTCCATAGTGTTGAATACTGACGCCTATGGAGCCTGTGTAGGTGCACATAACGGTGATGAGGGCGCGATTATGATAGGTGGTACTGGATCATGTGGCATTTACCTCGCACAGGGCAAACAACATGTCGTTGGTGGCCGAGAGTTTCCTATTTCCGATCAAGGTGGTGGTGCCGTCATGGGGCTGCACCTGATTCAGCAAGTCCTGCTTGCAGAAGATGGCATCGTTGAGAAAACGCCATTGGCAGAGCATGTTCTAAGTCACTTTAACCAAGATGTCGACCAAATTGTCGAATGGTCAAAAGGGGCACTACCAAGAGATTATGGCCAGTTCTCCCCTGCTATTTTCCAATACGCTTCCCAAGGCGATAGCTTGGCTATCAATATGTTGAAACAAACCGCTGCGGATATAGAGATGTTCCTCGTTGCTCTTAACCGCAAAGGCGCAACAAGAATTTGTTTGATGGGAAGTATCGCTGAACGAATCAAAGCTTGGCTTTCACCTCCAGTTCAAAACTGGATTGTCGAACCTCAATTCGATGCAATTGAAGGTGCTCTCATGTTTGCGGGGAAACCCGAGCATAATCTTTACTAAGGATCCGACTATGAGCTTTCGTGTCGAATTAGCCGTTTTATCTGAGCAAAAGCAGTTCTGTCGCTTTGGCTTAACGGTGCATAATCTAACGGATCAAGATCTGAAAAACTGGCAGCTTCAGTTTATCATCGACCGCTACATTCAACCCGACAGTTTTACTCACGGTACCATTAAGCAAATTGGCAGCTTCTGCACGATCACTCCCGAAAGCCATGTTCTCGAAGCCAATGAGCACTTCTACTGTGAGTTCAGCATAGGTACTGCTCCGCTACGTTTTTATACTGATGGCCTTAAAGATGCCCTCATTATTACTGATGACGGAGCGACAACGTACCCAGCGACTCTAACGCCCATCGTACTCGCCTCTCCATATAGGGAGCGTAGCGAGCTACCTCAAACAGACGCCAGTCAGCTCGCACTTATACCTAAACCTAATCACCTAGAACACTATGAGGGCCAGTTTAAGTTATCTGCTTCAAGCCAAATAACATTACAGGCAGCTTTAGCAGAAAAGGCAGCAACTTGGTTGCAACAAGAGTTAGGCCAGCTGTTCGGTTTTCAGGCTCAAACTATTGGCCAAAGTGATATTTTATATCGTAATAACCCAACACTAGATGAAGGCGAATACCACCTTAACATTTCGGGTTCGGGAGTGCGTTTAGAAGCGGGATCCAGTGTTGGCTTTGTCCATGCGAGCGCAACATTACTTCAACTCATCCAAGTCAACAACGATCATTCGCTTTCAGTACCTTACGTCAGAATTGCTGATACACCGCGCTTTAAATATCGAGGTATGATGCTGGACTGCGCTCGCCATTACCATCCAATCGAACGTGTTAAACGACTGATTAATCACCTAGCCCACTACAAGTTCAATACTTTTCATTGGCACCTAACCGATGATGAGGGCTGGCGCCTTGAAATTAAAGCTTTTCCGCAACTAACTCAAGTTGGTGCTTATAGAGGTACTGGTACACCTATCGAACCACAGTACAGTAATTTAAGTAGCGTCTATGGTGGGTATTATTCCCAAGACCAAGTACGAGAAGTAATTGCTTACGCGAGTGAACGAGGCATTACGGTTATCCCTGAAATTGATATACCAGGCCACTGCCGAGCTGCCATCAAATCACTACCTCATTTACTGCAAGACCATGAAGATCAATCGCAGTTCCGTAGTATCCAACATTACACCGACAACGTACTCAATCCAGCACTGCCTGGTACCTACCAGTTCTTGGACAAAGTTCTTGAAGAAGTGTCTGAACTATTCCCATCGCCATGGATTCACATTGGGGCAGATGAAGTCCCAGATGGAGTTTGGCTTGAAAGCCCTGCATGCCAAAAGCTCATGGCTGACAACGAGTACCAAAGTGCGAAAGAGTTGCAAGGCCATTTACTCCGCTATGCAGAGAAAAAACTGCGCACTTTAGGTAAGCGCATGGTGGGTTGGGAAGAAGCTCAACACGGCAATAAAGTCAGCAAAGACACCGTGATTTACTCATGGCTGAGCGAAGAAGCGGCACTTAACTGCGCAAAACAAGGCTTCGATGTCATTTTGCAACCAGGTCAATCAACCTATCTAGATATGACCCAAGATTACGCACCAGAAGAGCCAGGCGTTGATTGGGCTGCAGTCATTCCACTAGAAAATGCTTACCGCTATGAACCTCTTGCAGAAATACCTGAGAGTGACCCGGTTCGAAAACGCATTCTTGGCATTCAGTGTGCCCTTTGGTGTGAAATTATAAACACACAAGAACGTATGGATTACATGGTTTTCCCACGCTTAACTGCGATGGCGGAAGCCTGTTGGACAGATAAGCCTCAGCGAGACTGGGACGACTATCTGTCGCGGTTGAAAGGACATTTATCACTGCTAGACAGACAAAATGTTCTCTATCGACAACCTTGGAAATAACAACTGAGCTAATGAGCCATCATTAGCAGTTTTCACTAGCTTTAAAGTTTTGGCTGCCAAAGTGGTAGCTTGGTAAAAAGGAAATTAACATGAAATACGGCTATTTCGATAACGACAATCGTGAATACGTCATTACAAGACCAGACGTACCTGCGCCATGGACAAACTATTTAGGCACAGAGAAGTTCTGTACTGTTATCTCTCATAACGCAGGGGGATATTCTTTCTACAATTCACCTGAATATAACCGTGTTACTAAATTCCGTCCTAATGCGACATTTGATCGTCCAGGACACTACGTGTACTTACGTGACGATGAAACCGGTGACTACTGGTCAATTTCATGGCAACCAGTAGCAAAAAGTCTTGATGAGGCTAACTATGAAGTTCGTCACGGTCTGTCTTACTCAAAATTCAAATGTGAATACAGCGGTATTACAGCAACCAAAACACTATTTGTACCAAAAGGTGAAGATGCAGAAGTATGGGATGTAGTTATCAAGAATACATCTGACAAACCTCGTACGATCAGCGCATTCTCTTTTGTAGAGTTCTCTTTCAGCCATATTCAATCAGATAATCAAAACCACCAGATGTCTCTGTACTCTGCAGGTACTGAGTATCGTGAAGGCGTGATCGAATACGATCTTTACTACAACACCAACGATTTCGAAGGTTTCTACTACCTAGCATCGACGTTTGACCCAGATTCATACGATGGCCAGCGCGATAGCTTCCTAGGTCTATACCGTGACGAAGCAAACCCAATTGCAGTAGAGCAAGGTAAGTGTTCAAACACAGCGCAAACTTGTTACAACCACTGTGGTTCTCTACACAAGCAATTTACTATCCAGCCGGGTGAAGAAGTACGTTTTGCTTACATTCTAGGTATCGGTAAAGGCAATGGTGAGCGTCTACGCGAGAAGTACCAAGATCTTGCTAATGTTGATGCTGCATTTGCTGGTATTAAGCAGCACTGGAACGAACGTTGTGACAAATTCCAAGTAAAATCTCCAAACGAAGGTCTAGACACAATGATCAACGCTTGGACTCTCTACCAAGCAGAAACCTGTGTGGTATGGTCTCGTTTCGCTTCATTTATTGAAGTAGGTGGACGTACCGGTCTTGGCTACCGCGATACTGCTCAAGATGCGATTTCGGTTCCACATGCCAACCCGGCAATGACGCGTAAGCGTATCGTTGACCTACTACGCGGTCAGGTGAAAGCGGGTTACGGTCTTCACCTATTTGATCCAGACTGGTTCGATCCAGAGAAGGCCGATGTTGCTCCTTCAAAATCTCCAACCGTTGTTCCTACACCATCGGATGACGATAAAATCCATGGCATTGAAGACACATGTTCTGACGACCACCTATGGCTAGTACCAACTATCTGTAAGTACGTTATGGAAACAGGTGAGCACAGCTTCTTTGATGAAGTGATTCCATACGCAGACGGCGGCGATGCGTCTGTCTATGAACATATGAAAGCAGCTCTAGATTTCTCTGCTGAGTACGTAGGCCAAACAGGTATCTGTAAAGGTCTTCGCGCAGACTGGAATGACTGTCTAAACCTAGGTGGTGGTGAATCATCAATGGTTTCGTTCCTGCATTTCTGGGCTCTACAAGAGTTTATCGACCTCGCTAAGTTCCTTGGTAAAGAGGAAGATGTAGAGAAATATACTGAAATGGCGGCGAACGTACGCGAAGCGTGTGAAACTCACCTTTGGGACGATGAAGGCGGCTGGTACATCCGTGGCCTAACTAAAGATGGTGACAAGATCGGTACAGCGCAACAAGCAGAAGGCCGTGTACACCTAGAGTCAAACACTCTAGCAGTACTGTCTGGTGCGGTTTCTCAAGAGCGTGGCGAGAAAGCGATGGACGCTGTAGACGAGAATCTATTCTCGGAATACGGTCTACACCTAAACTCACCTTCATTCGCAACACCAAACGATGACATTGGTTTCGTGACTCGCGTATACCAAGGTGTAAAAGAGAACGGCGCTATCTTCTCTCACCCTAACCCATGGGCATGGGTTGCTGAGGCAAAATTGGGGCGTGGTGACCGTGCGATGAAGTTCTACGACGCACTAAACCCATACAACCAAAACGACATCATCGAAAAACGTATTGCAGAACCTTACTCATACGTTCAGTTCATCATGGGTCGTGATCACCAAGATCACGGTCGTGCAAACCACCCTTGGTTAACGGGTACATCTGGTTGGGCATACTTTGCCGTAACCAACTTTATTCTAGGTGTACGCACTGGCTTCGATGGTCTAACGATTGATCCATGTATCCCAACAAACTGGCCTGGTTTTGAAGTAACTCGCCAGTGGTTGGGCGCGACATACAACATCAAAGTTGAAAACCCTAGCTCAGTAAGCAAAGGCATTAAATCAATCACAGTAAATGGTGAAGCTGTACAAGGTACTGCGGTTCCAGTTCAAGCTGAAGGCAGTGTAAACGACGTAGTCGTGGTACTAGGTTAGACGCTAGCAAGAGCCTCTACATAGAGGCTCTTTACTTAATTAAAGGATTATCCATATGATCAAATTTGGTACTGGTGGCTGGCGTGCCTTTATCGGTGAGGAATTCACCAAAGATAATGTTCGTTTGGTTGCTCAAGCGTTAGCAAACATCATCAACCATGAAGATGTTGCTGAGCGTGGCTTCGTGGTTGGTTACGACCGTCGATTCCTATCAGATAAAGCCGGACGTTGGTTTGCTGAAGTTCTTGCTGCAAACGGCGTCGTTGTTAGCTTTATTGATAAGTTCGTCCCAACACCGATTGTGATGTTCAAAGCTAAAGAGATGGACTGTGCTTATTCAGCATGTATCACTGCGTCACACAACCCAGCCGATTACAACGGCATCAAGGTGTTTATTGAAGGTGGACGCGACGCGGATGAGATCATCACTGAAAAGATCGAATCACAGATCGCAAACCTAAGCTTAGACCAGGTGAAATCCGTTGAGTTTGAGCAAGCCGTCGAAGATAAGTTGATTCAAGTGATCAACCCAATGAACGAGTTTGTCGATTCGATCATCGACTTTATCGACATTGAAGCGATCAAAAAAGCCAACTTGCGCGTGTTGATCGACCCTATGTTTGGTGTTGCCAAGAACGCACTGCAAACGGTATTGATCAATGGTCGCTGTGACGTAGATGTCATTAACGATGGTAAAAACCCTGACTTTGGTGGCCTGATGCCATCACCAAGTGCTGCTACTCTATACCGTCTAAAGCACCTTGTGGCGGCAGAAGGTTACGACATTGGTATCGGTACTGATGGCGATGCAGACCGTTTGGGGATCATCGACGAAAAAGGTGACTTCATTCACCCGAACGAAGTGCTTATTCTGCTTTACTATTACCTACTTGAATACAAAGGTTGGAAAGGCTCCGTCGTTCGAAATATCGCTACGACGCACATTCTAGACAAGATTGCAGCTGACCACGGAGAGAAATCATTCGAAGTTCCTGTCGGCTTTAAGCACATCAGCTCACAAATGGAAGCAGATGACTCACTGATTGGTGGTGAAAGCTCTGGCGGCTTGACCATTCGCGGCCACATTAAAGGCAAAGATGGCGTATTCGCCTCTAGTCTATTGGTCGAAATGATTTCAGTAACCGGTAAAAAGCTCTCTGAGTTGTTGGACGAAATCTACGGTAAGTATGGTTACGCCTACACAGCTGAGGGCGACTGTACTTTCAAACCAGCGCAGAAAGAAGCTTTGTACAACAAAATCTACGTTGAAAAGCAACTGCCTGATTTTGAATTTGAAATCGAAAAAGTTAGCTATGAAGATGGCGCTAAAGTCTACTTCAAAAATGGTGGTTGGGTTATCGCTCGCTTCTCAGGTACCGAGCCTCTACTTCGTATCTTCGCAGAAATGGAAGATAAAGAGACCGCAGAACGTGTTCTTCAGCAAGTGAAAGCCTTCTTGCAACTCTAAGGGAGCCAATCCCTTAACCCTATAGGTGAAGAACACTTGCCCAGCTTTACAGCTGGGCTTTTTTATCTCAGATATCTAAAATGCAAGCACACCTTGTGTTTCAACTTTTACTGACACCTGCTGGCCGATCGTGAGTGGCTCTGCCGAGCTTGCTAAAAGCTTGTGGCCACTTGCGTCAATGACATAACGGCAGTGATCACCCATAAATTGCTGCTCTAGAACAGTCACACTACTTTCTTCCGCCGCACTTATTTGTACGTGCTGAGGACGCAGTAATAATTCACAACTTTGACCTATTTGTATCTGCTGCTGTGCAATTGCTTCAACCAAACCAAGCTGCGTTTCGTACTCAGACTCTGATGCTCGAGTCGCAGATAGATAGCTTCCCCCACCCAAGAAATCAGCGACGAATTTGCTAGATGGTTGATAATAAAGCTCACTCGCAGTGCCATATTGCTCTATCACACCATGATTCATCACCGCCATCTTATCAGCAAAGGCAAAAGCTTCTTCACGGCTATGGGTCACAAAGATAGCTGTGACACCCTGCTTTTTAAAAATCTTACGAATTTCACCAATCAGCTCATGACGAACTTGGGTATCTATGTTTGAAAACGGTTCATCAAGTAATAGTAAATCTGGCTTATAGGCTAGCGAGCGAGCTATCGCCACTCTCTGCTGCTGACCACCAGAAAGCTGATGAGGATAACGTTCAGCATAACCATCAAGATGCACCAGCTCTAACATTTCGTTCACTTTTGACTGTTGCTCATCATGCGGTAAATCTCGCAGGCCGAAAGCAACGTTTTGCGATACCGTTAAATGAGGGAACAAAGCGTAATCTTGAAAGATCATCCCGATATTGCGCTGCTCGGGCGGAAGCCAGTTTTTACCATCATCAATCAGCATGCAATTTAAGCTCATGGTTCCAGAACTTAATGGCAACAAACCCGCTATCGCTTTTAATAGCGTTGTTTTTCCACAACCGCTAGCACCAAGCAAACAGACAATCTCTCCTTGCTCTACCTCTAAGGACAGCGATTCTAGTACTGTCGTTTGCTCATCATATTTGCAAGTGAGGTTTCGAATCGATAATGCACAGCTCATCAGTGTGAATGCTCCAGTGAACGGTTAACAATAACTAATGGGACTAAACCCACCAATACGAGCAGCACAGCTGGCAATGCAGCCAGCTCCAAATGCTCATCAGAGGCAAAGTTATATACATAAGTGGCGAGTGTTTCAAAGTTAAACGGGCGCAACAACAATGCCGCATTTAGTTCTTTCATAGACTCAATAAACACCAATAAACCTGCAATCAATGCCCCACGACGAACAAGTGGAAAGTGAACACGCCACAACATGGTATTAGAATTACACCCCATGGTTCTAGACGCCATATCGAGCGAAGGTGACACCTTGCTTAGGCTACTTTCAATACTGCCTATTGCCACAGCTGAGAAACGAACCACCATCGCGAAGATAATCGCAAACATTGAACCTGAGAATATAAGCCCAGGACGCCCCCAATCCATTATCTTGGCAACATCATTGACTAGGTGATCCATGAAGAGTACTGGCACCATCACGCCAATAGCTAAAACAGTCCCAGGTACAGCGTAGCCCATTGAAGACAAGCGCATGAAAGCCAAGCTTTTTCTTCCTGGGCTAACACGCTGACAGAAATTCACAATCAACGCGACGAGTACACCAAAGAAAGCCGCAGTCAAAGATACATATAAACTGTTTAGCGCATACTCACGAAACTCTGCTGTCCAACTTTGGGCAAAGTACTTATAGGCATAGATAATTAACTGACCGAGCGGGAAAATAAATGCGATGGACACCAAGCCCCAACACCACATCAATGCGAACCACTTTTTCCAACCGGTAAGCTGGTAACGGAAGTCCTCTCGACTACTAAATTGATTTTGAAATAGCTTTTGCTTACGGCGGCTGTAGCGCTCCGCACTAAGAAGTAAGATCACAACCACCAGCATAATGGCAGAAATTTTCGCTGCAGCCGTCAAACTAGAATAGCCAAGCCAAGTGTCATAGACCGCCGTCGTCAGAGTGTTTACAGCAAAGTAGCTTACAGTACCAAAGTCACCAATCGTTTCCATAGCGACCAAAGAAAGACCAACCGCAACTGATGGTCTAACGAGTGGGAGGGATATACGACGAAAACTCTCCCAAGGAGAACACTTCAAGAGTCGTGCAGATTGGAGTAATGAAACGTTTTGTTCCATAAACGCGGCTCGGCACAACAAATAAACGTAGGGGTAAAGAACTAACGATAGGACGATTATTGCGCCAGTAAGGGTCCGAATATCAGGAAACCAGTATTCCCCGGGGCCCCACCCTGTTAAGTCACGCAGTAGGATTTGGACTGGGCCAGCAAAATCAAACCAATCGGTAAAAATGTAACCAACGATATAGCCAGGCATCGCCAGTGGCAGTACCAATGCCCATTGGAGAACTCGTTCGCTCGGTAGGCGGCACATTGCCATAAACCAAGCTGAAGGAATGCCTAGTAATAAAGACAATGTCATCGTCCCTAACACTAATACAATCGTGTTAAAGGCATAAGTGGGCATAACCGTCGACATCAAGTGAGAAAACAGTTCGTTTGTCTCACCGACCGCGGTTGTGAATATTGCCAAGATCGGTAAAACCAGTAGCAAAGCAAGCACTCCACTACTGGTTTTCCATACGTAATTTTTTTCTTTCATCGCCTAATTACAACGAGGCCGTATGAAACATAAATGCAGTTGCAAATACATCTCATATCCCTTTAATAGTTTAGGGGTAGTTATACCCATAAAAACAAACAACCTCAAGTTACCCTGATAAAAGAGCGACTTGAGGCTGTATTCTAGCTAGGTTTATTAACCTGCTAAATGACTATTAAAGGTCGAATTTAACTTCGTCTAGCAGTTTGATTGCTGCTTCGTGATGATCAGCGATCTCGTCTAGAGAAATTGTATCCGCTTTGAAGTCACCCCAAGATGCTACTAGCTCAGAGCGCTTAACACCTTCTTTAACTGGGTACTCGTAGTTTACTTCTGCGTACATGCTTTGCGCTTTGTCGCCAGATAGGAATTCCATCAGCTTAACTGCATTCTCTTTATTTGGAGAGTACTTAGCCATTGCCATGCCAGAGATGTTTACGTGAGTACCTGTCGTCTTCTGGTTAGGGAAGTTGATGTAAACTGCATCTGCCCAAGCTTTTTGCTCAGCGTCGTTAACCATCTTACCTAGGTAGTAGCTGTTACCAAGAGAAACGTCACATAGACCTTCTTTGATAGCTTTAACTTGTGCACGGTCGTTACCTTGAGGCTTACGAGCTAGGTTAGCTTTAACGCCTTCTAGCCACTCTTTAGTTTCTGCTTCACCTTTATGAGCAATCATAGAAGATACTAGAGAAACGTTGTATGGGTGCTTACCGCTACGAGTACAGATTTTGCCTTTGAATTCAGGCTTAGCAAGGTCTGCGTAAGTGAAGTCTTCACCTAGACGACCAACACGGTCACGTGAAGAGTACACGCTACGAGTACGAGTTGTTAGAGCAAACCACTCGTTATCAGTGTCTTGGTATTGAGCTGGAATGTTTTTCTCTAGAACGTCGCTTTCTACCGCTTGAACTAGGTCTTTCTTAGTTAGCTCAGATAGACGGCTGATGTCTACAGTAAGAATAACGTCAGCTGGGCTGTACTCACCCTCTTGAGCCAATTTCTCTGCTAGACCTTTCTTAGCAAACTTAACGTTTACTTTAATACCAGTCTCTTTAGTAAACTCGTTGAACATTGGCTCAACTAGGAAAGGCTGGCGGTAAGAGTATACGTTTACTTCTTCTGCTGCCATTGCCGCTGAAGGAGCAATTGTTGCACATGCTAAGGCTGAAAGAGTTAGCAGTTTTTTCATTGGTTCAATCCTTTAGTATTCGTAATGATAACGTTTATCAGTTGCGTTATTATATTCATCATAGTTTAGAAAA
>NZ_CFHWOM010000030.1:0-48978 GCF_984391705.1 Vibrio sp.
TATGCAGCGGATTGCAAATCCGTGGACCTCGGTTCGACTCCGGGAGGCGCCTCCACTATTTTGAAAGCTCGTCATCATGACGGGCTTTTTTCGTTTTCTGCTTCCAAAAACTGTCTTAAATCTTGATTGGTATAAATTCTCGTAATCTGCATTTGCTATTCGCGCTATCTATGTTTAATTTATAAATCAGTGATATAGGTTAGTAGAAAAGGAATTGATGATGGAAGATGTACTCATTGTTGCGATTATATTCGGAGCTCTGTTTGGCGGGCGTATTATCAAGCTGGTGCTCGATCACCGTAAAGAAGTCAAAAAGCTTGAGATAAAAGAACGCAGCCAATTGAATACGCAAGATAAAGATGCGTTACAGCACCAGGTGGAAGACCTTAAGCATAGAGTCGAAGTACTCGAGCGAATCGTTACTGACAACAAATACCAAATTGAAAAAGAAATCGCCTCGTTATAGGCCTACCCAGAACATCTCGCAAATAAGTGCTTTAGCATCTCACGAGCTTTTACTGGCTAGCGCAGTTCTTGTGTTAGCCATCAACACACTTCGTTGTACGCCTCACAAATTATAGTTTTCATCAATTATACATTCTTAATGTATTTGATTTGTAAACGCTAACAGACGTTAGTGATATATCTTTTACCTATATCAAGTTAGAAATAGCCTATTTTTCAGCACGATTTGGGCTCGTTAAACTGAACGCAATTTATTGATTGTTGGAAATTTAAAATGCGTTTGAGACCAGTATTAAATGGCGTGGCGTTAGCCATGTTACTTTCAGGTTGTACGACTAATGTACTTGAACCTGCTTCTTTTTCATTTCAAGGCCAATCGAGCTACCAGCTAAATGCTGCGGATGTTTTTCGACTAAGTAAACAGTTAAAACAGAGGGATTTAGTAAAAACGCTTAAACCTTTATATGGAAAGCGTTATTACACTGAGGGTGAGTTCCAATCGGCTATTCTTCGTCAATTTACGCGTGTCCTTGATGATGAGATCTACGGTAAATTGAAACAAAATGCGCTTGTTGATCCTGAAAGCCTGTTTGTTGAATTTCTCTCAGACAATACACTGCGAATCCGTTTTGGTGACCGACAGGTTCCAGCGAAGCAGCAACTCCTCAACCTTAGTAGCTTAAACGCTTCAAGTCTAAAGCAAGTTAATGACACACAATGGATGACGAATAAGTTACGTATTGGTGTTGATCCAAAAACTTTGTGTGTAAGTCTAAGTGACATTGACGGTAATGGGGTTAATCAAGTGTGTCCGACGGAATCACCAGGTTTCTCACTTAACACTGACAGTGATTACCAATACCATGGATTAGGGCAAGAGTTTCAGAGCCCGGGAAATTTGGATGGTCGATGGAACCAACGTACGCGCCATGCTGGAAACAAAATGGAAGGGTTTAATGGCGGAGCGACGGGCAACACGATCATTCCTGTCTTGTATGCTGCGAGCGCGACCAATAAAGACTTTGCGTTATACATGAACAACCTATACAGCTCTGAGTGGTCGTTTAATGATAGAAACGTTGAAGTGACTGCATCCAAAGGAGTTAGTGAAGTTATCGTAATGACAGCTCCTGATCAAAAGACGCTTCGCGAGCAGTTTATGCAAATGGCTGGGAAGCCGCTGGTTCCGCCAAGGAAAATGTTTGGCTTGTGGCTGTCTGAGTATGGTTTTGATAATTGGCGAGAGATGGACAATAAACTGAGTACACTTGCCGAAAATCAGTTTCCACTTGATGGAGTGGTAATGGACCTACAATGGTTTGGTAATGTGATTGGCAATGACCCAGATAGTCAAATGGGCACTTTAACTTGGGATAGAGATAATTTCCCTAACCCTGAGCGTAAAATTGCGCAGTTGAAACAGCAGGGCATCGGGATGGTCTTAATCGAAGAAAGTTATGTAAGCCAAGGGCTTAACGAGTTTAAGGACCTTGAGAAGCGCGGCTTTCTTGCAACAGATCCCGAAACAGGCTTAGCTTCCAACGTAAACCCACACGGTGGCGGAAGCTGGTGGGGGAAAGGCGGTATGATCGATTGGTCAAACCCCGATGTAAGTGCCTATTGGCATGATTGGAAGCGTCAGCCTCTTGTTGATATGGGTGTTATGGGACATTGGACAGATCTCGGTGAGCCTGAGATGTATAACCATAAAGCGCGCTATTTTAACGATCAGCCACACGATGAAATCCATAATTTGTTCAATTACTATTGGCTAGAAGGGATTTATGAGGGCTACAAAGCTAACCAAGTAAAAGCGAGACCTTTTATGATGTCCCGTTCAGGAACGACTGGTATTCAGAAGTTTGGTGCTTCAATGTGGTCTGCGGACATAGGTTCGAATTTAACCAGTTTGGCGACACATATTGGACAGCAAACCAATATGATGCTGTCAGGAATTGATTACTATGGCTCAGATATAGGCGGGTTCCATCGTAAAGGGCTTGGTGTTATCGGCGATGAGAAGCCAGCGGTACTTAATGAAACGTATACGCAGTGGTTTGCTTACAGTAGCTTGTTTGATGTACCTGTAAGGCCCCATACGGAAAACTTATGCAACTGTAAAGAAACTGCGCCAGACCGTGTTGGCGACTTGCTGAGTAATCGAAACAATCTCGCATTGCGATATGAATTAATCCCTTATATGTATTCGCTTGCTCACATGGCGCATCGACAAGGGAAAGCTGTCTTTACTCCGCTAAGTTATGAGTTTGATAATGACGCCGTCACCTATGATGTTGATAATCAAAAAATGATCGGCGAGGGCTTGATGAGCGCAGTGGTCGCTAAATTGGGTGCGAAGAGTGTTGATGTCTATTTCCCGAAGGGCGAATGGTTTGATTTCCGTACAGGTTTACCAGTACGTGGTGATGAGAATAGGGTTTACCGCGCAGCCTTGTACAATAACGAGAATCGCTTTCAGCTACCACTTTATGCGAGAGACGGAGCCATTATTCCTGTAGCTAAAGGGGATGGTGGCAACTGGACCAGTGATGTCCCTGAAAACTTAACCTTAAAAGTGTTTGGGCTAGCAAGCAATGAATTCACTGTATTTGAAGATGACGGCGAAACGACGGCTTATCTAAAGGGAGCGCTAAGACAAACTTCGGTTAAGGTGGACGCTTTCGAATACAGTGCTCGTCTAACTGTGAGCACCACTGGTGGGTATCAAGGAATGCCTCAACAGCGGGCATTAGAATTGAACTGGTACCTGGAAAATGACGTTCAGGTGAAGCAAGTGGTGAATAATGGCGATCAAGAGGTAACTTGGTCTCAAACGGGCAACCAACTGACTGTAAGTCTCGAACACTTACTTCAAGATACTGATACGAAACTCACTATTCACTTTTAGGCTTAAAAGAAAAATCCGGCGGATAGCCGGATTTTTCTTATTTGATATCAGCTAAGCTGAGCATGGACTCGTATTTTGAGCCATTTCATATTGCCTGACAGGCATTTTATCAATGGTTGACTTAATCGAGTCCCAGTTGGTTTTCTTACCCCAGCGAAGTTTCTCCATACCATCTTTACCAACTAACACAGCAGTGTGCTCACCTGGAACGACATCATAAATGTGAAACATGCCACTTAGATTAAATTCATCTCTTACCCAACCGGGAACAGTAAATCCATCTTCGGTGATTACCAGCGTGACCACGTCACGTTCTGCAAGTTCACATTCTATCATCAGGCTTTCGAGTAGGAACTGCTTCACATGTTCGTCATTGGTTGGAGCGAAGTAAATGACGCTCCGATGCGCCCATTTTTCTGAATCCGCAGGATAGGCAAAACACATTTGTGTCAATATAAAAAGTGATATTAACAACGTTAGCTTACGCATTTGAGCCTCCCGGTCGCATTTTGTGGCACCGATATGAATGTAATTTTTATACGATAATTGTAGGTGCTAAGATCGCTAATTACCTCAACTAAACCAAATAAGAAGTATGGAAAAGATAGCAACGGAGAGGCTAGTATTACGCTTAGCTACTTTGGAGGACGCTCCGTTTATATTGGAGCTCTACAACACACCGGACTTTCTCCAGTTTGTAGGAGATAAGAAACTACGCACCAAGTGTGACGCTAGGGATTATATCGAGCAAAACATCCTTAAAATGCATAGTGAGAAAGGTGTTTGCCTTTTGATAGTCGAAACAAAGATCGACGCTATTCCTCTAGGGGTATGCGGCTTGATTAAGCGTGAACAACTTGATGCGTATGACATCGGTTACGGATTTCTTCCCGATGTCTATGGACAAGGCTATGGTTATGAAGCATCGATGGGAGTCATCAATTATGCTAAACAGCGCGGTGATATAGAGGAGCTTGTCGCGATTACCACTTCTGACAACATACCCAGTCAACGTCTGTTAAATAAGCTTGGCTTTACCTATATCAAACTTCAAAACAAGATTAGCGATACAATTGAACTATTACTTTATCAATTGAAGCTAATCGATGATGAAACATCTCCACAGTAACATCCTTCAAGGAGCTTTGTTAACTGAACATAAAACTGTTGCAGCGATGATGGCTATCTATTGTCGTGACAAACATGGTTCAAAAGGAGAATTATGTGTCGAGTGTAGGGAATTGTTAGCTTACGCTGAGATAAGGTTGGACCGCTGTCCTTATGGCCAAGACAAGCCAACTTGTAATAAATGCCCCATTCACTGTTATAAGCCTGAGCAGAAAGAGATGATGAGAGAGGTGATGAGGTACTCTGGCCCAAGGATGCTAATGCCTCATCCCATTTTATCTATTCGACATCTTCTATTAGAGCGAAAGCCAGTACCAGGTAAACCCGCCGAAAATGCGTCTAACCGCCACTTACGTAGGAAACCCTAACTAGTTATATACAGTAGAGCGAATCGACATGAGGCGTTGTTGGAGTCTTTCCTCATCTAACAAATGGATAGCACCTCGGCTGACGCTGATCTCTTGATTAGACTCTAGATTTTTCAGCACTTCGTTTAGTCTCGGACGAGAGATGCCGGTAATAATGCTCAATTGTTTTTGGGAAGCATGGAGCTTAGTTTTGCTCCCTTGGATCTGTTTGGTATGTTTTGCAATTTCAAGCAAAGTGTAGACGACACGAGTTTCCCGGTCATACAGTGAGACAACTTGAGCCATTAACCACTGTTTTTGGGTCGATAATGAACAGTTGTATAGCCACTTATAGATAAAAGGATCTTGCTGAGCAAGATGATCAATTTTGTCTTTGGGGAAATAGATAATACTAATGGGTTCGATTTCCTCGATAGTCGCGTGAAGTTTCAAGTCATGGTTGATCATGCTACCACCTAGCCAAGTACCCGAGCCATAGATCCCAGAGTTCATGGTATTTGTTTGATCGGAACCAAAAGTGATACACGCAATTCCGCTTTTTACGTATACGATACCTGCTATGTGTTCAGTACTATGCGTCGTCTGTGGCAACTGATTTAACTTGATTGCACTAAGCACGATACTGCGCTTTGTTTCTTCTGGTAGTTCACATGGCCAACTAAAGGTATCTCTAAGGTTATCCAATTGTATGTACTCCAAATTTCACGGACGCTCCGACTCGACATAAACAGCTTAACTAGTGGGATTAAGGCTTGTTTGGCATAGGGGCATAATACATAAGCGAAGAAACTCTTGCGAGCTCATTGGTTTATTAAACAAATAGCCTTGTAGAGTGTGACACCCCAATTTTGACATCATTTTTGCTTGTGACTGGGTTTCAATGCCTTCCGCTACAAGCTTCAAATCCAAGCTTTTTCCCAAATTCACCATACACTTTAGCGCTGCGAAGTGCTTAGGACTATCCGACATTCGGCTCACGAAAGATTGATCAATTTTTAGTTCGCTGAACGGGCTGTTTATCAACTGGCTTATGGACGAGAAACCGGTACCAAAATCATCAATAGATATAGTGATTCCACGCATCCTCAAGCGAGACATGTTTTCGAGGGTTTTCGCTAGGTCGCTGGTGATCTGAGCTTCGGTCACCTCTAGGGTTAACTTGTTGGCGGGAAATCGAGCTTCTTCAACCGCTTGAAATACCTTGTCCGCAAAATCTTCCCGCTCAATATCTGAAGGCGAAACATTAATGGCAATTTGAATTTTCTTACCGAGGCGGTGCCATTTTGCTGCGACCTCCAAACTTGAACGGAGCATTTGACAACTTAATGCGTAGCTAAGGTTTTGCTCCAGGATTGAAGGTAAAAATTTATCGGGTGTGAGGAATCCATATGAGGGGTGGTTCCAACGAACTAATGCTTCCGCTCCAACGAGTTCACCGCTACACGCACAGTAATGGCCTTGAAAAAAGGGCTCAAAAGTATCGAGTAGTAAAGCATTTCTTACTTCCGAAGGGCTAATATCTACGCGAGAAGTATGATGTTGTGACTGTTGTTGCGAATGTTTAATCTGCAAAGTTAGTAGGTTACAAAGCGCTTCTCTGCTTACTGGTTTTGGAAGTTTAAATACGTGCTTTAAGCCATATGACTTCGCCATGTCCATCACCGAGTGAAGCACGTCATTGGTCATGCCACTTGTGATGACAATGTAGGGTTGAATACTGATTCCAGAAAGACGCCTAAGAAACTCAACGCCATCCATGCTAGGCATGTTTAAATCACAAAAAATAATGTCTGGCTCTTGTCGTGTAACGTAGTCGAGTGCTTCCAATCCATTACCGCAGATTCTTACAATTGCATCTGTAAGTGTGGTGAGAATTTTCTTCAACACGGCAGCATGAAAAGAGTCATCTTCAATAATAAGAATATGTTTTATTGCCATAGGTTACGCCGCTATATCTGATGTAACTCTAAGCTCACTGAAATCAAGCTGTTTTGCTAATGTGTTACATGCTGTTTGAAAAATTCGGGTTTTTGATTGTGGAGTTCCACGCAAATGTTCTTTACAGACCATAGCTACTTTGGCGACTTGGGATTTACTCCAACTATGAGGCCAAGACTTTGTCATAGCTTCTAACGTGAGAAGACACAACTCACTGTCCACTCTGTTATCTTTGACCGACTTTCCAAGTAGATTTATTGCTTTGTCATAATGACGGTTTGAGATATGCGCTTTCGCGTATTCTTTTACTTTTTTCAGCTCAGCGTAACTTTGCTCTGCGTTAGTGCGATATTGATGAAAATATCGAGTCCACCCTTGTCGAATGCAATCGCTTGTATGCTGCTCTAATAACTGGTTCACTTTAATCACAGCTGCCTTGTATTGCTCTAAGTCATTCATTAAAAAAGCTGCTTTTGCTAACTCCATGCTCTCAAATAGAGAGGGAGTGTGCTCCTCTATATCTAAGGTGAGTTCTTTGTATTTCGTGTAGAAAGCTCGACTTTTATTAAATTCACTTTTCAGGTGGAATATACGGCAAAAGAACAATGCCTCGTAAGCCTTGTATTGATCGCGTGTGAAGTTTTGACGCCACTGCTCAACTAAGCGAGCACATCGAGCAAATTGGCCTTGGAGCGATTCAGAGCCGCCAAATTGAGCTAAATCTAGGTGTAGAGACGCTGTTAGTAACAGATGATCTACGGACTCTCTAAACGAGTTCTTCGATTCAGAGCTTAGAACCTTTAAGCTAACGATAGCGTCAGGTAATTGTCCTTGTGCAACATGGATAGCTACCTTTTTCTCATGGCGTGAAAGCATCTTGGGAGAAATCTCAATGGCTGCTTCCATTTCTTCTAATGCGGCTTGATATTGGTGCTGTAGGGCGTGAATATCACAAGCGATGTCGTGTGCTAATGCGCGCCGTAAAGCATCCTTTTTCATCAACTCGGTAAGAAACAACCCCTGTTTATATTGTCGTTGGATACAAGCAAGTTTTGCCAGTTCTAGTAAAACGGATGGATGGTCACTAGAGCCCTTCAAGTTGATAAGAACATTGCGCGCGTCATCGAGTTGACCAAGTTTTAGTAGCGCTCGTGCTTTTAGTAACTGGCCTCGAGTGATGACTTCGTCATTGCGATAAAAAGCTTGATCTATCATATCGATAGCGCTTTGATATTTACCTAGGCCGATCTGATTAAGCACTCCAGATAGGTGGCGCTTTTTAAGACAAAACTGGGGAAGGCGCTCTTTAAGCATATCGTAGCTCAAAGGCTTAAGTAGGTAGCCGTCAGGCTCTAGTTCCATAAAACCACGAACTACTTCTGGTGTACCATCACCGGTAACAATAATAATCACACAATCAGGGCTAAGAAGGTCTTCAAACTTCAGCTGATCAATTAATTGATAACCATTGGCTTGTTTACCGAGGTTGTAGTCAAACAAGATCAATGCGTAATTACTTTCAGCACAACGCAGTCTCGCTTCTTTAGCGTCCTGAGCAAAATCAATTCTCTGATTAGGGTAACCCAAACGCTGTAACATTCCTTTTGCCGCCGTGCGGTACATAGGGCTATCGTCAACGATGAGAACAGGGCGGTTTGAGTCAATACTGTGTGCCAAAGTCTACAGTCCACAAAAATCTAATTACAAAGTGCTATTATTTTCTTTTTTATACAGAAGCCTGTTCCCTAAAGAGCAGAGGCGCACCTCTTTAAATAATATACTGTCTGTCGTACTGATATCGTGGTGAGTTTGATTTTGTGAAGCATCTATTCCAAAAGGCGTTGCTATTAACACCTCTACTATTTGTCATCGTCTCCCTAAAAGTGGTGAGTGAGCCACGGCCAATAGTTATTGGTATCCCACATGTTGAGAGTGGTGGTAAGTCGTACCATTCGAGTCAGCAAATAAAGCAGCTTCACGGTTTGATAGAGCTATTTTGGGGAGCGTTAAGGGAAAAGCGACAGTTAAAGATCGAGTTTGCCTATGCTGAGCGAAGCAAACTTATGCAGCAACTGAAACTGGGTAAGATTGATGTGCTGGCGACGTCTTCAGGAAACTTGAGCAACAGTGACTTTTTACACAGTATACCTTATGCCTATAACGAGGCAGTCCTTTATGAGCGAATAGATGAGAAGTTTGAGGGTAGACCAGTTGCAATCGATATGGCGAAGGTTATGTTGCCCAACCACTTCAATTCCTCCCAGCAAGCGCTTTATCACGGTGCAGATCTCGAACAAACGATAGCAAGTGCAAGCGCTGTAAACTTTATTTACTCCTGGAGCCCTAAGCGTATGGAGAGAGTAAAGGCGAATAGCGATGCCCTAGATGACTTCGTATTAAGGGCAAATACGGAAGGTGCGCCTATTAGGTTTATGGTACGCAAAGAAAATAAAGCGTTGTTAATGGCAATTAATGAGGATATTCGCCAGATACCAAATGAAGAAATCGTTACTCAATGGATCAAAGAGCACCCGAATGAAGAGATAGCGTTTAACTTAAAGTTCGGCGACTACCACCAAAACTTAGGTGGACTTGCACAGCGCTTTATCGCTGAAAACTCAACATTAACTTACGCATATATTCAGGAAGGTGAAGAACCTTACTTTATTACAGATGGTTTCGAGTTACGCGGATACGCTGTCGATGTTTTAAAAGACATTTCTGAAAAGCTTGGTGTGAGCTTTGTTGGCATGCCCTATGATTCTTTTCAAGATGCTCTGAACGCGATTAAGCGTAAAGAAGTCGACATTTTTCCAGGAATTTACCAAACCGAAGTCCGTGATAACTATTTAGATTTTACTGCACCAATTGATAAAGCATTTGTCTCAATAGTCAGTGAGAACGGATATTCAAACATAGAGAGCCTAGCGGATAAACATATCGCTTTAGTACGCGGGTTTCACGAAAACGACTATGTGTCTAAGTTGGCTCCACTGGCAAGAGTGGAGTTCTTTGATACTGCAGAAGATGCGATAAATTCAGTAGCTAGGGGCGATACCGATGCATTTGTGGGAAAACTACTGAACAGTATCTACCTCGTTGACAGGAATAAGCATTACACACTAACCGTCAAAGTGGCGAGAGATGTTGAAAATGCACTCTGGCCTAGAGTTGCATACGCAAAAGGTAGTGAACAGTTGGGAGAAATTCTTAACTTAGGTATTTATTTGTTAGGGGATAACTATCAGCAAGAATTGGGTAGTCAATGGAAAAAAACAGTCGAAGCGAACTATCAGGGTGAACAGAAGTCGAGAGTCTACCGACAAACCTTGTTTATCGTAGGGTGTTTTTCAACTATAGGTATCGTCGGCTTTGTTGGTTATCGAATACAGCTGCAAAGACGTGAGAAAATTCAACAAACGCTAGAAAAAGCGCTGAGCGAAGCGAAGCAAGCCAAAAGTGAAGCGGAGGAAATGGCGCACGCTAAGTCAGACTTCTTAGCACGTATGAGCCACGAGATACGTACACCGATGAACGGTGTATTGGGTATGGCAGAAGCGCTGTCGTTTACTCATTTAGACCGAGAGCAATCTGATTTGCTGATGACGTTAAATGGCTCTGCACGCAATTTAATGGCGCTGCTTAACGACGTACTCGACTTTTCAAAAATGGATGCGGGCAAGTTAACACTGGAGAATGTTGTTTGTGATATATCCAGTTTGCTTGAAAGTGTTAAAGGTAACTTTATACATAAAGCGAGTGCAAAAGGTCTGACGCTAACACATAACGTAGATAGCCAAATCAATCGAAGTTATGTGGCTGATTCTACGCGGCTTATGCAGGTGTTAAATAATTTAATCTCTAACTCCGTTAAGTTTACTGAGGAAGGTTATGTAGAAATCACGGCAAGTTTGATTTCTGTTGATCACGGAGAATCGCCCGATGGATCGCCAATTGATTTGGTTGCCTTCCATATTCGGGACAGTGGAATCGGTATTCCTAAAGAGAAACTAAAGGAACTGTTTGATCCATTTGTTCAGGCCGATGGAGACATAACTCGCCGCTTTGGGGGCACAGGATTAGGTTTAAGTATTAGCAAGGAAATCGTAACGGAAATGGGCGGCCAGATTAACGTGAGTTCTGTAGCCGGAGCCGGAAGTCTATTTGCGATTGTGTTGCCGATGAAACGAGCGCCTCAAGCAAATTTAGACAAAAATGTCAGTCATGAAGACCAAGATGTCCAGCTTTGCAATCTTGAAGAGTTGCGTGTTCTGTTTGCCGAAGATAACGAAGTGAATCGAAAAGTCATCGGAGGGCAATTAAAGCGTTTGGGTATAAGCTACGATGTTGCGGAGAATGGTGCGATTGCGTTGGAGATGTTTGAGTCAAACCCTGTTTATGACGTTGTGCTGTCCGATTGCCATATGCCTGAGATGGATGGTTTCACTCTAGCGGGAAATATCGCAGCTCAGCGGAAAAACAACCGTCCTTATCTTATAGCAATTACTGCTGATGCCTTGAGCGGGGCAGCAAAACGCTGCTTGGCGGCCGGTTTTGATGACTACATATCGAAGCCATGCCCATTAGATGTACTTCACAATAAATTAGCAGCTGTATCGACATCAAATGTTATAGAGAATCGTTCGGAAGACCATTTGAGTGACTTAGCAAATGTAGAAGATGAAATGAGCTGGCTAAATGAGTTTTCAGAATACGAAGCGGACTCGGAACATACCTTATCTGAAGATCATCAAGTACCAAGTTTTGGTGTCGCTGATGAGGACAAAAGCCATGATATGGTCTGGCTGGTGGAACCATCGTCGGTAATTGAGCAGAGCACGTTTGATAATCAGAAGACCATACCTAAACTTGATGATATTACATGGCTGAACCAGCAATCCGAGAGTGAAGGCCTGCAGGCCAAACAGGAAAGTCTTATAAGCTTGGAGAGTTTATTAGACGAGTTGGTAAATCAAGAATGTGATGAACCGAGCCCGGAAACTAAAGTTGACTTTCTTCCGGCGCATCAACCGTTTTCTCCCGAGCATGTGCTTGATATGAGTGGAGGAGACGAGGCGATAGCCAAAGATATATTGCAAACATTTCTGGATAACTATCAGAGCGATATAGAAGAGATCAATGACGTTATCGTAAAAAAAGATTGGCCCGCGCTTAAAGATGTCGCGCATCGGATTAAGGGCAGTGCCTTGTATCTTGGTTGTGATGGTCTTTCTAAGGTGGCGAAAGAGCTAGAAAATGACAGCGCGCGTGGCATTACAGAGCATGCCGAAAAACGAGTCGACTACATTACAGAAAGTTTGATGTTGATAGCCGAGCAAATAAAAGACTACTGTTATTTGTCAGAGGGTTAATTCGCTGTTGGAAAAGAAAAAGGAGGACATATTGTCCTCCTCGCATCCAACTATTCACCCGCAATTGCTTGGCGTTTAGTTTTAATACTTGCTACAAGCATATAGATACAGGTCGCGAGTAATGTTGCGAACAAGTAACCCATAAGACCTTGCTCTCCGCTCATAAACCAATCGGCCAATACTGGTCCTGCGACAGAACCGACGCTGTAGCTAAATAGCATTACTTGAGTGGCTGACACAATGTAACTTGCTTCTAATTTGTCACAACCTAGGTTGATCGCCACAGGGTAGAGAGCGAATACCGCCATACCAAGTAGAAATAGCCCCGAACCCAACACCTGAATACCGCTATACGTTGTTGTAAGTGCAATCGCGGCAACCCCTAACATACAAAAGACAGCCATTAGGAACGTACGCCCGAAGAATTTGGACATCCATGGAACGATAGGTTGAACAGCCATGCCGCCAAGAATCACAAGAGCCATTAGGCTTCCTAGGTTATCATTGGCAATACCACGTTGAGACAGTTCTAGTGGCATTAAGCCGTAAATCGCTCCTAACGTTAATCCTGAAACAATGCAGCCAATAATTGCAGCGTGGTTGAGCTTAGCGATCTGCTTTAATGAAAGTGGAGTGCTATGCTGACTTTCTGGCTGGTCTGTTTCTCCGAATAGCAAAACAACAATCGCAATCAATAGCATGGTAAAAATGGCGATAAAAGGTACGCCACCAGTAATACCCAGTACACCAATGCCTAGTTGGCCAAGTGATGTTCCACCGTATAGTGAGCCCATATATAGCCCTAAGCGTTTTGCGCGTGCTGACTCATCTCCGTGAAGCAACCAAGATTCGACAATCACGAATACACCAGCGACTGCAATACCAGCGATGAAGCGAGCGACAAGCCAAACCGTTGCTGAGTTCAATGCAGGTAGTACAGCAATGGTCGCGATAAATGCCGCTAAACAGTACACAAATGCGTTTCTATGACCAACTTTTGTTACAACTGGCTCAATTACCACCGCGCCGACAAGTAAACCAGCATAGAAAACACTAGCAAGCCAACTGGCGAGAGAAGACTCCAGCCCGTAATGTGGCAGCATTAATGGAATCAGGCTCATTAAATAGCCTGACGCTACCGCATAAAGAGCAAGCGCAATAACAGGTACAGAAATGCGTGCTTTTGGAGCAGGAGCAAGGGTGTTTTCCAACGTCGTGACCTCTAGTTGATGAAGCAAAAGTAATCAAATTTCGGCGCGACTATGGATGTATTTGGGAGATGGGTAAAACGATAAATTTTTCTCGACACGATAAATAGTATTTATCGAAGCCTAAGTTCTAAAAGTAAGTAAAAAAAGAGCCAATTTTAAACGAAAATGGCTCCTTAAATTGAACTGTTGGTGACGTGGTTATTTAATTAATGCTTGGTTTAACCACTGATCAAATTGACCTTTAGGCAGTGCGCCGTTGATAACATCGACTCTTTTACCCTCTTTAAAGACCATGACCGTTGGAATGCTTCGAATTTGATATTTAGCGGCGATAGATTGCTGAGATTCGGTATCAACTTTTACAAAGCGAACGTTTTTTGCTCGCTCAGCTGCTACGTCTGAGAATACGGGGGCAAACCCAACGCATGGGTTACACCAAGGCGCCCAAAAATCGATAACTACAGGCTGTTTAGATTGGAGCAATGTGTCTAAATTTTGCTCTGTTCCTTCGATGGGGTTGCCGTCCAATAATGGGTTTTGGCATTTACCGCAGTTTGGGCTTTCGGACACTCGCTCGACGGGAACACGGTTTAAACCTGAGCACGAAGGGCATCTTGTATTAAATGTAGACATGACTTTTCTCTTTGTATTTGTAATTGCTGTGACAGTGATTCTTTCAAGAAGATGACACCACCCACCAAGGCTAGTTATACTCTGAAAAGGTCGAGTGACTCAAATAAGAAAATAAAAAGGCTCAGAATGACAACATTTTTTGCAGAAATTACTGGCTGGGGTAAGTGCCTACCGCCAGCTACGCTCTCTAACGATGATTTAAGCACCTTTATCGATACTTCTGACGAGTGGATCCGTACGCGTACGGGCATTGAGAATCGTCGAATTAGCCATGTCGACACGTCAGATATGGCGACAGTAGCCGCCAAGCATGCACTCGCTTGTGCCGGGATTAGTGCCGACGAAGTCGATTTACTGATAGTCGCGACGTGTTCACCTGATTCGTTGATTCCAAATATTGCCTCAAAAGTTTCACAAAACCTTGGGATGAAAGCCACCACAGCGTTTGATTTGAACGCAGCATGTACTGGTTTTGTTTATGGGTTAGAAACCGCAACCCGAATGATTCAAGCAGGCAGTTATAAAAACGCTATTGTGATCGGAGCGGAACGTTTGTCTTTCTATATCGATTGGACTAAACGAGATACGGCTGTGTTGTTTGGTGATGGGGCAGGTGCGGTTGTACTAACGCGAACAGAGCAACAAGTCGGTTTACAACATGCCCAATTAGGTTGTGACTCTGCGGGTCGAGATATTCTTGCTGTACCTAAATTCGGCACATCAATGGATCGTTTTGCTGCCGATAATGGTCATTGGGACTTTAACTTTGTTGGCAAAGAAATCTTCAAGCGCGCAGTAAAAGGGATGGGAGCGGCAGCACATAGCGTGTTATCTCGCAGCCAACTTGCTACTGATGATATTGATGTCGTCATCCCTCACCAAGCAAATATCCGTATTATTCAAACACTTTGCGATATGGCTGGGATCAGCCAAGATAAAGCGTTTGTAAACATTCAGAAATACGGAAATACGTCAGCTGCCACTGTGCCAATTGCGCTGTGCGAATCTTTAGAGCAAGGTTTTGTTAAGCCGGGTGACAACTTGTTGCTCGCTGCATTTGGTGCTGGTCTTACGTGGGGAGCGGGCCATATCAAGTGGGGTGAACGTGTAACGCCAATTGGTGAAAGTGACGCAGCGCTACCTGAGACGGATAAAACGGCATTAGAACTCTTAAGCAACGCGATTGAATTTTGTAAACGACGTTCTGAATAAAGGGCAAGAAAGCTCAATCGTAAATGAAAACCGCGACTTGTTCGCGGTTTTTTGTGCGTTAACAAGAGAAAACCTAAAGCCAACGCAGAGAGATAGCAGTATTATAGAGGGCTAACCATAAGAATGATAAAGGGCTTTCATGAAGTTTCTTCATACCTCTGACTGGCATTTAGGTCGGCAGTTTCATAATGTTTCGCTACTTGATGACCAAATCGCAGTTCTAGGACAAATCGTTGATTACATCCAAAACAATCCCGTTGATGCTTTGGTTATCGCGGGGGATGTGTACGATCGTTCAGTTCCGCCTACGGCTGCAATTGAAGTGATGAACAAGTTTGTGAATCAAGTGTGTGGAGATTTAAAGCTACCAATAATACTGATTCCTGGTAACCACGATGGTGCCCAAAGACTCGGGTTCGGTTCTGAGCGAATGAAAAACGCAGGACTGCACATTATATCCAGCTTTGACGATATGTTGGTTCCCGTAGTGATTGAATCCGACATTGGCCCAGTGGCGTTCTATGGTATGCCTTACAACGATCCTGAAGTTGTGAGGCACTGTTTTAAACAGCCTGTCTCCACTCATGACGAGGCTCACCGCTTTTTAGCTAACGAGATTACCAATTGTTTCCTTCCAGAACATAAGAATGTGTTGGTTAGCCATTGTTTTGTTGATGGTGCGATTGAATCTGATTCTGAGCGTCCGCTATCGATTGGTGGCTCAGATCGAGTAAGCCATGAACATTTCACTTCATTTGACTATGTCGCTCTAGGGCACTTACACCAACCGCAAAAAAAAGGTGAAGAGTACATTCGTTATTCAGGCTCTTTGATGAAATATAGCTTTTCCGAGCAGCATCAAAAGAAAGGAATGACTTTGGTTGAGCTTGATCAGAATGGTTTTAAGCAAACTACGCACATTGACCTATGTGCACCTCACGAGATGCGCATATTGGAGGGGGAAATGGAAAGCCTGTTGGCTGCTGGTCAAACAGATCTAAAGTTTGATGACTACTTATTGGTAAGACTTGAAGATAAACACGCGATCCTAAACCCAATGGATAAACTTCGCGTGGTATATCCGAATGTGTTGCATCTTGAAAAACCAGGGATGTTAGTAGGCGTGGAACAACAGATGGCAAAAGCAAAGCTGGCACGCAGCGAAATGGATATGTTTCGTGACTTCTTCGCCGAAGCGCAAGATTCACAATTGAGTGATGAACAAGAAAGCGCGCTCAGTGGCATTATCAAGCAACTAACTAAGCAGTAAGATCAAAATGAAACCGATTAAACTCATCATTCAGGCATTTGGTCCTTTCGCTCAAGCTCAAAAAATTGACTTTACGCAGCTTGGTTCCAATCCGCTTTTTCTTATCAACGGCCCAACGGGCTCGGGCAAAACCTCAATCCTGGATGCAATTTGTTTCGCTCTGTATGGAGAGACCACTGGTAACGAGCGTCTAGGCATGCAAATGCGCAGTGATTTGGCACCTTTATCGATTCCAACTGAAATCACCTTAGAGTTTGCCCTTAACGATAAGCTGTATCGTGTAACGCGCTCACCTGAACAAGAAGCCCCTAAAGCTCGGGGAGAAGGAATGACAACACGTAAACACACCGCTGCATTGTATCTGCTGGGGGAGGAAGAGACCTTAATAACCAGTAAGACTGCGCAAGTGAAGACAGAAATTACTGAACTGCTTGGTTTAAATGAAACCCAATTTCGCCAAGTAATGGTATTGCCGCAAGGAAAATTTCGAGAGTTGTTGTTAGCAAGTTCGAAAGAGCGCGAAGAAATATTTGGCCAATTGTTTCAAACCGATGTCTATAAACGAATAGAGTTTGCCTTAAAAGATAAAGCGAGTGCGATTAGTAAAGCGAAGAACGATTTCGACAATCAAATTCGAGGGGCACTACAGGTAGCCGAAGCTGAAACGGAGCAATCGTTGGATGCGCAATGTGAGAGGTTGAAGGCTACTTTGAAACTTGCTGAATCTGATGAACAGCAAGCATTACACAAGTTACAAAACCACAAACAAGAGCTTCAACAAGCTAAAAGCCTTGAAGAGCGATTTGAGCAGCTGCGCGCAGCATTACAGGCGTTAGAATCTCATCAAACTAAGCTAAGTGAGCAAAAGGAATCTCAAGCCAGACTTAATGTGGCACTTGCTGCAAATAAGCTGATGTTGCCACATAATCAATGGCAGCAAAGCACTGTACAAGTAGATGAAAACAGAAAAGAGCAAACCAATGCATTAGCTCAGTTTGACAACCTTAGCTTGGAACTCGCTAAAGCAACGCAACAGCTCGAGTTACAAACAGAAAAAGCCGCGCTGGTTCCTAAATGGACAGATGAGCTATACGCGATTGAAACAACAAAGACTAAGCTCGTAGAGAAGCAACAATTGGTTAAAGAGCAATCGCTGCTTGTCGAGGCCGAATCCCAACAGAGCGTAACACTCCAAAAATACCAAACACTTAAGCAATCGCTTGATACGCAAGCGGAAGAAGGCAAAGTTCAGCTAGAAAAAGCGCGCATACTCTTTAACGAAAAGCCTGCTGTCGAGGCTGAAATCGAGAGATTAAAACGCGCTATCACAGATGTGGGTAAGCTTGTTCAACTTAAAGGTGAATTGAAACAGCAGAAGCTAGATTTGGTTCCGTTGGAGCAACATCTCGCGAGATCTTTGGATACATTAACGGCGAGACGAAAAGAAGCAGACCAGCTCGAGTTTCATTGGCACAGTGCTCAAGCTGCAGTGTTGGCGAAGAAGTTACAAGATGACTTGCCTTGTCCGGTATGCGGCAGTATAGAGCATCCTTCGCCAGCGCAATTCAACGGGGATGAAATCTCTAAACAGCAAGTAGACGCTGCGAGACAGTCTGAGCGTATATCTCAAGACGAATACAATCGTTCGCTCAATAAGCTTGAACAACACAAGACGTTAGTTAAACAAACTGAAATTCGTGTTGGCGAACAAACGCTCGAGCTAGGAGAGTTGGCGTCAATCGATTCGGCAATTCTAGATCAAGCGCATCAAGAGCAAGAAATAAAACTAAGAAGTATCGTTGCTTTAGATCTCAACGCATTAGAGCAAGCCGTTGTTGAACTTAACCAACGAAGCGAAAACGGTGAAGCTAAGATTACCGAACTTAAGCAGCAAATGGTGGCAACACAAGCTCAGCATAAAGCTATGGATGAGCGAATTGAAAGCCTGACTAGAGAGATTGGTGACGCTTATCAAGATATTCAATCTGCCGATATGGCTTACTTACAACTGCAGAAGAAGATTGAAACAACTGTCCAAACACATGAAGCGGCTAAACAACATGTTAATCAGCTCAATGTTAATAAATCGTCTCTTGAAGGGCAGATAAAGACGCTAGATGAACAGTGTCATAAGTTGCAGCAGGCTTTGAGTGAACATCAAGCGACTTGGTTGACTGCGTTAGAGAGCAGTCAGTTTAACAATGAAGAGTCGTTTTTAAACGGAGCGGCTAACGAAAACCAAGTTGAGCATTGGCGAAGCGAGATTGAAAGCTACAAACAAACTCAAATCAAATTGGAGCAAACGGTTGAAGATTTAAAGGCTGTTGTCCTTGATAAACAGCGCCCAAATTTAGATAGCTTGAATCAGTTGTCTAAGGAATTGGAAACGGCTTATCAGGGCGTTAGAGAGGCTCTTGACCGAACACGCTCGGACTACGAGCGACTCATAAAAGTAAAACACGATATCGCGCAGTTAAATAGCAAAAACGTTGAGTTGGAACGAGAATACAAGGTGTTTGGTACCTTGTATGACGTTGCTAGTGGAAAAACAGGAAGTCGTGTTAGCTTGCACCGCTTTGTACTGGGAGTGCTGCTCGACGATGTTTTAGTCCAAGCTTCACAGCGACTTAGCCTTATGAGCAAAGGCCGTTATATATTGATGCGTAAAACAGAAGGTTTCAAAGGGGCAGCGGGTCGAGGGTTAGACTTGATTGTTGAAGATGGCTATACAGGAAAAACTCGAGATGTTGCTACACTATCTGGCGGTGAGTCTTTCATGGCGGCATTGTCACTCGCTCTAGGGCTTTCGGACGTGGTTCAATCATACAGCGGTGGTATTAGACTCGATACACTGTTTATTGATGAAGGTTTCGGTAGTTTAGATCCCGAGTCTCTTGATCTAGCCATTCAAACACTCATAGATCTTCAGCAGTCAGGTCGAACGATTGGTCTTATTTCCCATGTTTCTGAACTAAAGGAGCAAATGTCTCTACGAATTGATGTAGAACCCACCAAACTTGGTAGTTGCGTCAAACTAGTGGCTGCTTAAACCTAGAATAGGAGCCCAAATCTGGAGGGCTCCTGATATTTGTGCTAATTATTAATTGAATTAACTCAAAATTATAAGAGCAATGAGTTGTTGTCGGCGAGTTGGATAAGGTGACTAATGGACGCATTTCGCGTAGCAATTCAAGATACTGTCAATAAGATATATCAGTATGCTGAACCTAATCTTACACTAGTAGGTTGGATGGGGCTGTTAGGGTTTCCAACTTATTACTACGTATGGTCGTACTTGTTTCCGCAGCCTTACGAAAGTTTAGTATTGAGAACATTTTGTTCGTTTTTGTTTGCTGGGCTCGCATTTAGAAACTACTTACCCGAATATTGTCGACGTTATCTGCCGCACTACTATTTAGTACTGATTAGCATCTGTTTGCCGTTTTTCTTTTTTTACATGATGCTAATGAACAACTGGTCTACCATTTGGGCCATGTCTTTTATGGCATCGATCTTTCTGCATATTTTGCTTGTCCATCAAACTAGAGTGGTCCTTGCGCAGGCTTTGTTAGCAATATGTATCGCTGTATTCGTCGTTTACGGAACGGACCTCTCGAGCGCGTATCAAGATGTGATTTGGGCTTACATTCCTATATTTCTATTTACATATATATTTGGCAATTTGTTTTATTTTCGCAATCAAGTTGAGCATGAGAGTAAGGTTTCCATCGCCAAGTCTTTTGGTGCAGGAATTGCACATGAAATGCGTAACCCATTGAGTGCGCTTAAAGCCTCAGTGGATGTGTTGTCTTCGATACTGACGGCTGAAAAAGAGTCAGCCAATAGCGGGTTAAAAATATCGTCACATGAGCTATCAATGGCTAGAGATGTTCTTAATGATGCCGATGAGGTGATTAAAAATGGTAACGAAGCGATAGACTTACTCCTCACTTCTATTGACGAAAACCGAGTATCAACTTCAACGTTCAGGAAACATAATGCTAAGGTTGTGATCGAAGATGCACTGTCTAGTTTCGCCTATAAGAGCGTAAAAGATAAATTAGCCGTCGAATTAGTTGTAGAGCAGGAATTTGACTTTTTTGGCAGTGATACTCTGATTAAATATGCGCTTTACAACCTGCTTAAGAACGCTTTTTACTACCAATCAGATGATGATTTCAAAATCACAATTACGTTGGCTCAGTGCGGTGGCCAAAATCAGGTAACGTTTCACGACAACGGTATTGGCATCGCCGCTGATGTAAAAGAACACGTGTTCAAGGACTTCTATACATTCGGTAAAACAGGAAGTTATGGTTTAGGGTTACCGTTTTGCCACAAGGTGATGACAGCGGTAGGAGGGGCGATTGAGTGTAAATCTGAGCCGAATGAGTGGACTTCTTTCACATTAACATTCCCGATCTATGATTCTGAGATCGTCGATCGAATTAAGATCGAATTGATGGAATCAAAATCTGTACTCTATGTTGGCGCAAATGACAGAATCAGCAATGTCTTGAATGAACACGCCTTTTATAAGGGGTTTCGTCTGATCGTAATGGATATCGAGGCTGCGAGCAAAAAGCAAGAGTATGAATTCGAGTTTGATTTGCTCTTTATTGATTTAGATGAAGCAGCATCTAATGCTAACGCACTATCTGATCTTCAAGCTAAGCTTCATTTCACTGAAGGCAGGATTGTGCCGCTCTATGATTTAGATACACACTATAGTGACAGCCTTGATCAACGACTTGAGATCTACCCTGTGGAAAAACATCGCATGCAACGCCGATCAGGTCGTGTTTTAGATGAATTGTTTTTTGAATCGATAGAGTCGAACCACGGCGTTATACCCAAGAAAGCTCAGGTACATGGTAAGACGATTGTAATAGCAGACGACAATCAATCATTGCGTACATATACATCAATCCTACTTGAACAGCAGGGGTTTGAAGTAATACAGGTCCAAAATGGAAAGGAAGTTATAGAGAAACTGCAACAAAGCCCGGTTGACCTAGTCATCATGGATATTGAGATGCCTCAACTAAATGGGTTAGAAGCCGCGAATGCGATTAGAAACTCACATGAAGCCTATGCCAATGTGCCAATATTGGGCCACACAGGAGACTCTACAGCCTTGGCTCTCGATAAGATCCATGAATCTGGTATGAATGACTATGTAATAAAACCTGCTGGAACAGGAGTGTTACTCGATAAGATATCGGATTGGATTTAGTACCCTCAAATAATTGAACGACTGATTTGAGGGTACATTATTACTATATTATGTATAAATTAGGTTGTTGGTGAGCGAGCGAAACTGCGTTTATAATCTTATCTACTTGGTGTTTCGTAGTGCTGCTGCTCAAAGAAAATCGTATGATATTTTTATTTGGTGTTGTCGCGGGTTGGCAAAATACGGCACCGAACACCCCTAAGCTTTCGAGAAAATTGCGTACATTTTCTGTATTTCTTTCATCGCCCGTTTCGAGTGTGACTATTTGAGATTCACTTCGAATAGTGATACCAATTTTAATTAATTGCTGTTTTAAATAGCGACTAATTTCCCTCAAATGGCCTCGTTTATTATCACACTTTTGAATAACCTCTAATGTTTTATCCAGTCGCTGAATTTCATAAGGAAGCATTGCTGAGCTAAATACAGCTGGATAACCGACAAAAGGAATGCACTCATTTGCTCTATTATTGCACCAAATCGCCCCGGCGCGGTAAGCAAAAGTTTTAGCTAAACTGGCTGTCATAAAATCAACCTGATGACTTAGTTTTAAACTCTTGAGCAAGCCCTCTCCATGTTTACCATGAGTGCCTAGGGAATGAGACTCATCTACCACGATTGCGCAGCCATGCTCTTTTGCAGTGAGGACCAATTCAATCAATGGAGCAAGGGTGCCTATAGTGCTGTAGATTGAGTCTATTAGTACAATTCCTGGGCCATGACGCTTAATTAACTTATTCAAATGCTTGATGTTATTGTGCATGAAAGGATGTATGTTCGCGCCAGCTATCCGAGCGCCTTCCCATAGCGACATGTGCGCAAAAAAATCGATATAGACCTGAGTGTCGCTGTCACAAATAGTCTGAAGTAAAGCCAAATTAGCTGACCAGCCAGATTGTGAGAGTAAGCACGACTGAAAGCCAGTGAAGGCTGCGAGTTTTGATTCTAATTCGGGTTTATTGTCTTCTTTTTGAAGAAATACACCCGACATAAATGAAGCATTTTCCTTTGCCATTATCGCGTCCACATGGGTTTTAATAATGTCTGGATGGTTCGCTAAATCGAGATAATCGTTACTTTGTAGAACGACGTCATTGCTTTGAGGAGTGGCCCCCATAACAAGGTGCTTTCCGTTTTGGTGGCAGTTAATTAGCCGGGCCAGGTGATGCTCAATCTTTTTATTAATGAATTCTGGGGAAGGGGGGCATAGGTTTAGCGTATTCATAATCAACATTTCCTTTATTAAAAACCATGAGCCAGCTGACAAAGGAATATATGAATGAAATTTAATATTGTTTCTAGGCAGAATTATGAAGAATTAGTGGTATGTTACAAATAAAAATATCAACTATAATGCATACAGGAATATTTCCCTAAGCTTACGAGCTATAAGTTGTATAAATATAGGTAGAAATCGAACGATTAATTAACCGTTTGGTTTTGCTTATCTGCAGAGAATAGCTCTGGCCAATACATTTTGATGTAGCCAATAGATACCCAAATGACGAGTCCAGTAGCGACACTGAGCTCAAAAAAACCAAAGTTATGTAACCAGTGCCAATGAGGGTGATAGTCCTCAAAAAAGCTAGTTAGCCTATGCATGGCGATGGCACTTATCACCGATGGAAACGTGACTGCAGCAATCGAAGGTTGAAACTTGAGCTTTAACAATCGGATATAGCAAAGGTAGATGAACAATGTCATCGTGACTGCTATTCCTGCCAATGCACCTGTTAAAATTGGATCAGGCTCTGAAAAATTCACTAGATATGTTGCTAACGTCAAATTAATAGGTGCAGCCATAATTGCTAACGTAGGTCTTGCACGTTTGGGCAATGTACCTTCAAACATGAGTCGATAAAGAACAAGCGGTAACATAAAAAAGTAGATAGTAATGCACGTCATTACGAGCGTTTCAGAAAAGACAGTATGTCCAAACTGAGTCCCTGCAAGGGAGCTACTAATCAAACCTACAGGGTAAAGAAACCAGCTTGGTACTATGTTAGATATTTTAAAGTTGGTTAGCTGAAAACCGAAAAACATGATCATCATTGTTAGGTGCAAAAGCAGAGCTGCGAACCAGATGGGGTAGGCGATCACCGGAGAGATAACAGCTAAATAGTCACAAAGAACTAATAGCGCCATACTCATTGGTGCCATTAGGCTACCGCTCAATGGATGGCGAATATCACTGATAAAGGTTCGTGCGCTCGTGAAATATTTCACGAGAACGGGAAACAGCAGGATGGCACCTAACGATGCGAGGTAAGGACGAATAGTTGCGCCTATTTCTGGAACATACAACGACCACGCGTGACCTAACCCGATGATTCCCAATGCTAATGCAGCTTGCGATGGCGGTACACTGTGAAATTGTGTTAAGCGTCTCCAGTTCAATGACCTATTCCTAAATACTTGCGAGTAAATGCTCTAAAAATCGGTCGGACCTTATTATAGCCGCTCCAATTCTTGAGCGCTGATCATAACAAGCCAAACGGTTGCGGTGCAATTGTCATTTTGCTTCGCTTGGCACGTCTTCCTGTCGTAGCTTCTCATTTTTTAAAGTTCGATGGAGTAGTTGACTATAAATAGGTTGGCCGCCTAATAGCTGCGCAAAAATAACCGCGCCTAAGCTGGTAATGATGAGCGGCAGAATGAGGTAATAGTTATTGGTCATTTCGATAACCAGCAAAATCCCGGTAATCGGCGCGCGTACCGTTGCCGCAAACAGGGCGCCCATGCCTGCGATGGCAAACATACCCGGATCAATCATCAACTCAGGTAGAAGCCCTTTTGCGATTAGGCCAAACGCATAACCAAATAGAGTGCCAAGCGCAAGCATAGGTGCAAAGATGCCACCTGGCGCACCGGAGCCGAAACAGATCATTGTCGTCGCGATGCGGGCAACAAAAAGCAATAGCAAGAAGCCTGCAGTGTAGTCACCATTGGCAATGTTTGGAATTAAACCGATACCACCGCCGGTAATCTCGGGCATATAGAGTAGGGTAATACCGAAGAAACCGCCGATTAAGCTACCAGTAATAAGGTATCGCTTTCTTTCGTTCTTATGTATCTTAACGAATATATCTTGTGACAATGTCACGAGTTTATTGAAGGCGACACCAAAAACGCCAAACATCATTCCAAGTAATAAAAATAACCAAAGAGCAGGGAGTTCTGGTGGTTGATATTGCGGCATCGTGATGACTGCAGATTGGCCATTGATATAGCGAAACACGATGTTTGCCGAAACCGCGGATACAATGACTGCACGGATAGAGATTAATGAATAGCGAAACTGAGGACGCATCTCCTCAACAACAAACATAATGCCCGCTAAAGGGGCATTAAACGCTGCCGCAAGTCCACCTGCTGCACCAGAGGCAAGTAAACTATGACGTGTGTCGTCGTTTTTGACGCGAAATATATCTGTGACCATGCGACCGATAGCGCCGCCCATTTGCACTGTTGGGCCTTCGCGTCCTAGTACCATCCCAGATCCTAACGTCCCCATACCACCAAAGAATTTTACCGGGATGACTCGCCACCAACGTACTGGACGTATCCCGTCCATCGCCCCTTCTATTTCTGGAATACCAGAACCTGCTGCCTCTGGTGCAAAGCGGTGGACCAAAAAATAACCAATGAAGGCCAATGACGCACTGATTAAGAAGGCTGCTAACCATAAGGGAAGTGCACTGCCGATGGCATCTTTGAGCCAGTCAGTGCGTGTTTCGGAAACAAAATGGACAGCGATTTCGAACAAGGTACCAACAAGACCAGCCAGTACCCCAACAATCAATGATAGCAAAAGTACAGAGATGGGGGTTTTGTCCTTAGAGAGAAATTGATTGATGGCGTCCTTGGGCATTGTTGCGAGTAGGGACTGCTTAATTTTCTCTCTCTTAGTCATGAAGGAATTTACCTCGTAAGAATAACTGGTGGGAATTGTTCTAAGGCAAATTATACGCCTGTCTATACGTAACTATAGCGACAAGAATGGAATATTGATTTTCAAATATGATTCATAGGTGAGAACAAATGGGTCATATGGTGCGACATTATCGGAGCAGTATCACAGAACAGGATAAAGGCTAGGTTGGCCGTACTTGCAAAATGAAGGATTTGAACCATAGTTAAATGGTAAGACATCTCGAACCAACCCGCATGGAGGAATAAGTGTCTTACCTACAATTTGGATGGATTCAGTGATAAAAATTGAAACTCCTCGTTTTTTATCAGGTGGCCGATAAAGCACTTGATTCGCAAGCTCACGATTGAGTAACGAGGGATAGGGCGCACTTATTGGTGCGCCTTTTGTCGTTTAAGGAGTAGAGAAGGTTTATTAGCTTTCTAAACCAGAAATCTTTTTAAGGACAGACTCTAGCTGATCCCACGGCAATAGTTGGCTATCTATCACTTCCAAACGGCTCTCAAAGCCTTCTAAGGACATCTGGTTTACTGAAACGACACCGTTACTCACATTGAAAGCGAAACAACCGTTATTTGTGTTAAGAACACCTTTTACTCGCTCTGCAGTAAGATCTGATAACACAGAAAATAGGTCATCAAAATCAAACTCCACTTCTGAGCCAAATATCCAGCCACAACTATAATAGCCTTGTCCTTTGTTTTCTTTGCGGATATAAGCTTGATTTGGCGGTAACTGAAATTGAGGCTCTTGCTCAGCATGTTCGTGGTGATGTGCTTCAACATCGTTGGAGTAGGTTGGAGAGCGGCGTTGGCTATCGAGTAACTCTATTGGGAAGTTACCTTGTTTTACCAACTGGCTAAACACTTTTGGTGGTGTTTGATCGGTGACCCAGTCATTGAATGCGTCAATGTCACTGACATGGCACTCATCGACTTTATTACCAATGACTATGTCAGAAATCGCTAACTGGTCATTGAAGTTTTGATTCTCAAGATACTTAGGGTTGGAAAGGTTTCGTGGGTCTACTAATCCAATTGTTGCTCTAAGATCAATGTAGTCCTTAAATTGGCTAGAGGTGAGAGTCGCAAGAACTTTATGAGCATGGCCTAAGCCTGTTGGCTCAACAATCAAACGGTCAGGGTTAGTTCGCAATAGTGCGGTAATGGCAACAGACATAGGTACGCCTGCAGCGCAGCACATACAGCCTCCTGGTACTTCTTTGATCATAGCGCCTTGGTCCGTCATCATTGCGCCATCGATACCAATTTCACCGAATTCGTTGACTAGAACCGCCCAGTTTTCACTTTCAGGTTTTTCTTGAAGTAAATTTAAAATTGCGGTGGTTTTGCCTGTTCCAAGGAATCCAGTGATAATGTTGGTAGGTATTCTCATCAAAAGTTCTCGATTTTCATTTTGTTATATTATAACAAATATACAGCATTGGGGTACAAAAAAGGCAGTGTAATCACTGCCCTCATCGTTAACGCTTGTTTTTTAGATAACGCTTACGGCGCTCTTCTTTCTTCTTAGCCTTTTCTTCAGCTTTTCGCGCGGCTTCTATTTCGACTTCGACTAGCTCTTGAGTGATCATTTCTGGCAGTTCGAGTGTTATTTGACCCAATGTACCATTACGCAACTCATGCAATAAAATTTCTGAACACTTATGTAAATCAACACGTCCACCAGAGCGCAAAGCGCCACGCTTTCGGCCAATTTCTTCCATTAATTCGATATCAGACTCTGGAAGGTCCTCAATTTGGTAGCGTTCCTTCAAACGCTCTGGGTAGGCTTTAGCTAGGTACTCTACGGTGTAGAATGCCACTTCATCATATTCCATTGCGGTATCTTTAACTGCACCTGTTGCAGCCAAGCGGAAACCACTGTGTGGATTTTCAACTTTCGGCCATAAGATCCCAGGAGTATCTGAAAGAACAATACCATTTTGAAGGTTGATGCGTTGTTGGCGACGAGTGACTGCTGGTTGGTTGCCGGTGACAGCAACAGTTCGGCCAGCAAGCGTATTGATAATGGTTGATTTGCCTACATTTGGGATGCCCATGATCATTGTACGAATGTTCTTGCCGATTTCTTCTCTGTTAGGGGCTAGCTTTCGACATAATTCGAGGATCTTATTCACTTCTTGAACATTAGTCGTCGTAATCGCCATCGCTTTTACGTTGTTCTCTTGCTCGAAGTGGTCAATCCATAACTGGGTCAACTCTGGATCTGCGAGATCGCGTTTGTTGAGCACTTTTACCACTGGCTTGTTGCCACGGAGTTCGGAAATCATCGGGTTTTCGCTACTGAATGGAATACGAGCATCTAACACTTCGATAATAACGTCGACTTGCGGAATTGCTTCTTCGATCTCTTTGCGGGCTTTGTGCATATGCCCAGGAAACCATTGGATTGACATGGGATTAACCTTGGAATTCTTAATTTCCGTCAATTGTAAGGGTTATCTATGTAGAGTAAAGAGCAAAACCAATTGTCATTGCTAAGTTACTCAGAAACGGGTGATACTTGACCATTAGTTCACCACATTCTCTATATCGACTTTACTCAAATATTGCAGCCAGTGCTCAGTTGGTAGAGGTTTGGCAAAGTAGAAGCCTTGAGCATAGTTGCAGCCAATCTTAGTGAGAATGTCGACGTGTTCACTCGTTTCAACGCCTTCAGCGACAACCGTTAAATTGAGTATTTGAGCTAGCTTCATGATTGCGCACGTGATTTCGAAATCGATGTTTGATTGATTGATATCTTTAATAAAGCTGCGATCCAGCTTTATACAGTCAGCGGAGAGGTTTTTGAGTACGGAAAGAGAAGAATAACCAGTACCAAAATCGTCAATCGCAATTCTAAAGCCTTTCTCGTGTAAGCTTTCTATAGTGCGTTCACACGTGTCGAAATCTCGCATCATATCTCGCTCTGTTATTTCGAGCATAATCTGATTAGGTTTGCATTCGGTGTCGTCAAGGATTGCTTGAAGTTGCTCTGCAAGGTCAACCATATAGAACATTCGAGCGGAGAAGTTAACGGATATCACAATGTCATCGAGCAAGTGGCCTGAGCGTTTCCATTGGGTAATGAGGTTAGCGACTTTACTAAATACCCATTTATCTATTTCGATGATTAAGTCAGTTTTCTCTGCAACCTCGAGGAAGTCAATTGGGAGAAGTAATCCCAATGTAGGATGTTGCCAGCGGACTAATGCTTCAGCGCCAATCGTTTCGCCGGAGTCTAAATCAATTTTGGGCTGAAGATACACGACGAGCTCATCGTCCTTAATGGCTCGGTGAAGGCCAATATTTGTTTCTATGAGGTCATTCACCTCGTGGGTCATCTGATCAGTGTAGACTCGGTACTGATCTCGGCCATTTCGTTTGGCGCAGTACATTGCGGTATCGGCATTTCGTATTAAAGTATCAGCATTGACACCATGTGTAGGGAACTCACAAATCCCAATACTGGCTGAAACGAATATAGTACTGTTCTCTATATGGTAAGGCATTCTAAGTGCACTATTAATCTGTTCTGCGATGAGTTCACCACCTTTTAGCTCAGTGCGACTTAGGATAACCATAAATTCGTCACCGCCCATGCGTGCAACGAAGCCTTGCTCACCAATCAAATCGCTTAAAATACCAGCGACATTGACGAGCAGATTATCCCCAACGGCGTGTCCGAGTGAGTCGTTGATGGTTTTGAATTCGTCTATATCCAGATAGAGTAATAGAAACTTGTCATTGTCCTTTTCAGACTGCTTAATCTCATTATTTAGGTTCTTACTAGCCAGCAAGCGGTTGGCCAATCGAGTTAATGGATCATGGTGAGCAAGGTAGTCGAAGTTCTTTTTTTCTTCATTGAGCGCTAGATAAGCGTCAGAGAGCCTAGAGGCCATATTGTTGTATGCATTTTCAATATGGCTCCATTCATCTTGGCGGCCTAGATCGATAGGCGTTTTAGTTTCAGCACTCATTAACCGATCAAAACCGTTTTTCAAGTCATCCAAAGGTTTTCGAATGTGTCGATTTACCACAAGGTTAACGAGAAGAACTGACAGTAGGAAAGCAGAAATGCTGATTACAATGGCATTAAAGCGAGAGGCAGATATCTCATTTTCAAGTTGGTTAGTGAGCTCCAGTGCTTGATTAAGCACACGTGATTCAGTGCTCTCCACCATCTGTAGTAGTGATTCTTGAGCGTCTATCAAAGCGTCCATAACAACCCAACGCTGCTCGAGGTTTGCTTTGATGCGTCTTAACGCAGAGTTGTAGCGCTTTACCGTCTTATAAATATTCGCTTTATGCTCTACTACATCTTGAGTATCGATATCCACGTTTTCCAGGTGAAGTAGGAAGATATCAAGTTCCTTTTCAACTTCGATCAATAAAACTTTTTCGGTTTCAGGTGTTATTCGGCTGTGTATATCGCCAACCATTTTCCCGGTTGTCAGATACGATTCGCGCAGCATGTTTACAAGATCAAGTTCATTGTTGTGACGATTAAAGTCACTGTGGGTCAGATGTTGTAATTTGCTATTAGCGATAGCCAGCTCAAGGCTGTCTAATTGGTCAGAAAGCCGAGCATCAATTTTATCGGTTTGTTTTAGGATACGATTCAAGGCGAGAGAACTTCCGAGAAATCGGTGAAAATTATTGATGAACGCATCTATACGCTGCGAAAACTCGTCGTTGGTGGATAGATCCCGCAAACGCTGCAATTGAAAATCAATGTTAAATGCTTCTTTGGATAAAGTCGTTTCACTAAACAGAATCGTTTGTTCGAGCAGCTTTACCCGCGAAGTTAATGCGAACACACGGCGGCTTATTTCCGAGTTGACGATTAGCTCTGAAACGTGAGTTGAGGTTTCTGTTTTAAGTGTTGACTCAACATAGTAGAGCGAGCGAATAACGACCAAAACAGCGATGCTAACGATAAGCAGTGAGACTAGACTCGAAACCAGTAATCTTTGCGTAATGTTTATCTGATGTAGTTTCATTAAGGCTTCCAAATCTTTAGGTATGCTTCTCTATAACCGTTATCTGGGTCGTAAATACCGCTTCCTTTAACACCAATTAAGTCGGATACGTTTTTCGGCGTGACTAAATGAACAGGCGCGGAATAACCACTTGGCGGCATGTCATGGAACGCTCTGTTCAGTTCGTCAATGATTTGCCACCCTTGCAGATATAAAGGCTCAGGTACTGTAGCGAGTTGAAACTTATCACTGTTAATGCGCTTGTAAGCCGCTTTACTACCATCTCCAGCGGAGATATTTTGAGGTAGAGTGTTATTCTTTTCTTGATTTGATTCTAAAGAGGGAATGGCGTAATCGATGTAGAGATCATTGATGGCTAAGATATGCGTTATTCTTTGGCCATGCTTCTCCCATAACTTTTCCAGAGTACCAGGCATTTGCTCAGCGATTTTATCCAAATGTAGCGATTTAACTTCGAGAAGTTCACATCCATGACAGCGTTTGATGGTTTCAGCCATAGCTGTGGATTTAATGGTGGCAATCTTATAATTTGGGTCAGTGAAAATTAACGTGTTAGCTTGTCCATTTGAGTCAACAATCGCAAGCAGTGCGGCAATTTCTGCAACGTCTAGTGGATCGGTCGTTATGTTGGTATAGAGTCCAATTTCTGGGCTTCCTCCAGCTAATTCAGTGGCATGCCAGCCCACAACGACAATTCCAAGACTTTGAGCAAATGTTAGTACCTCTTTGTGTCTTAAGGCATCGATTCCACCTAAAACGATAGCATCAGGTTGGAAACCGATGGCTTTTCTTATTGCTGCACCTTGTCTAACTTCCGAGCCCAAACCATCGATAAATCTTAGATGCCAGTCGAGGTTTGAAATGGCTTCGGACATGCCTTTCCCAACACCATAGACACCTCCGTTGCGTAGGTCAGAGGCGACAAAAATGACGTTTCTATCGTATACGGCTTTAGGACCAGAAGTCGGACCATCCCAAACAGGGCTTCCAGAGATAGCTTTGCTCACTTGGCTACGAGCGTAGGAAAGAAACTCATCTTCCATCGCGTAAGTAGCTTGAGTGCCAACGGCACTAGTCAAGAAGAGCAGAAACAAACGAGCAAAAAGTTTATACATAAAATATCAGTATGATTATTTGTGTTTTATAAAACGTATATATTTATAATAATGTTATTACACAATAAAACAATTGGTAACATCTATGGAACGTCGTTTAACTAATCAACTAAAGAAGAGCTTAGTCCTAGGCATCTGTGCTGTCAGTTTGTCTATGGGAGTTACCGCTACAGAAAACGAAAGTTTAAAACTAGAGCGCTTTCAGGAAACAGTGAGCGCCGAGCCTGACGCTATAAATAAAAAGTTTGATGGTAAGGTGCGTATTGCTGTGATTTACCCAAGTGCCGATATCTCAGACTTTTGGGTTAAGAATTACACTGCGCTTACTAAAAGGCTTACGGATCTGCAGTTGCCTTACCATATCGATGAATTTACTTCCAAGCAGATCGAGCATTCATTGCAAACTCAGTACACTGACCAAGTGCTTTCGGCGAATACACCATATGACTTTGTGATTTTTGGGCCAACAGAGCTGGATCTCCAAGCAAACAACATTCAAAAGCTATCTCAATCTGACAAGTTCAAAACCTTTATTTGGGCTTTCCACACTCCAAATAGTGATTGGCAACATCAACCTGATGCTTGGTTCGATTTTTCTAGCGAAATGGGGGCGAATGTACTGTGTGACCATGTAGTGAGTTGGTTAGGGAACGATATAGAGTTTGCAGCCAACCGAGGCATACCAGGAATCACAGATACTCAACGTTCACAGGGCTTTATAGATTGTGTTGAAGCTAAAGGAGAATGGATAACAAGCTATGAACATTTTGGTCAATATCAAAAGATCGGCGGTGCTGACGGTGTTAGGCTGATACTCGATAATTTTCCTGAAGTAACCATGATTCACAATGCGAATACTGCTATGACTATGGGCGCTATCGATGTGCTCGCAGAAGAAAAACAATTGGATGATATCTATGTCACAGGATGGGGTGGAACGGCGAAAGAAATCGAAAAGATTCGCTCTGGTGAACTCGATGCGACTCCTATGCGCATGAGTGATGATCTCGGCGTCGCGACTGCTGAAGCGATTAAGTATCATTTAACGAATAGAGCAGATGAGGTTCCCTTGGTCTATTTAGGGAGAATTACAGTCGTTCATAATGCAATGGAAAGTGAGCAATTGGATGAATTGACACGTGAGGCATTTCGTTATTCCGGAGGGGAATAATGTGAGATTTCCACATGGCGGAGCAGAGTGTTCGAAGAATCGTTAAAGAAAAGGCTAAACAGCGAGCTAATTAGTCATTCATGTGCATAAACATTTTGAAAATGTGATATTCATATTTTGTCATATATTAAAAAATGTTTATATTGCCGTGCTACAAACTATTACAACTAAAGTTTATAACATGACTATTGCCCAACAACGTGAAACTCTGCTCAACGAGCATGAACAGTTAGTCTCAACGACAGACACAAAAGGCGTTATTACTTACTGTAATGATGCCTTTTGTCGTATAGCAGAATTCGATCCGCAAGAGCTATTAGGTGAAAACCATAATATTGTTCGCCATGATGATATGCCGAAAGCGGCGTTCGCAGATATGTGGACGAACTTGAAGCAGGGAAAAGCATGGCGTGGGATTGTAAAAAATCGTACTAAATCTGGTGGTTACTATTGGGTAGACGCGTATGTTACTCCAATCTATGACAATGGTAAGATCAGTGGTTATCAGTCTGTACGAGTAAAGCCGAAGCAAGAATGGGTAAACGTTGCCTCTAGCGCCTATAAAAGCCTGATTAACGCAGAAAAGTCGGGTAGGCAATGGTCATTAAAAATCTCAGACACGGTTCGCTATGCTGTGCTTATTGGTGGCCTTCTCGCTCCGATAACCGCTCATTTAAGTGAGGCAGGAACACTCTATCAGTGGATTGGGAACTTATTGCCTATATCTGTACTTGCTGTCTTGTTTCGTCAGGAACTTATCGATACGCCATTGCAGTTAAAAAAACTGCAATCGCGATTCGATAGTGTGAGTCGTTTAGTCTATTCGGGAAGCAGTCAGTTTTCGGTTGCGGATTTCCATCTCAAGATGATGTCTGCAAAAGTTACAACGATTCTTGGGCGAATGACGGACTCAGTAAAACCGCTGCATGCTTTATCCGAAAATTTAAATACGACTGCGTCCGAAGTGTCCCAAGCACTCGATCAGCAGACAACAAACATTCGACAAGTCCGTCAGGCGGCCGAAGAAGTCGAGCTAGCCGCAGATAACGTTTCATCGAACACCTCAGAAGCTCATCAATTGATTGATACGACGCTTGATACTTGCCATGAGGCTAAATCGAGCATTGAGCAAACGCATCAAAATTTGGCGCTACTGAGTGAGCAAGCGGAAAGAGCGACCAATACGACTTATCAGCTCAGTGAGCAAGCTCAGAAAGTAAGCGAGATGATGGAAGAGATTGGTGGTATCGCTGCGCAAACAAATTTGCTTGCTCTAAATGCAGCGATTGAGGCGGCTCGCGCTGGTGAACAAGGAAGAGGGTTTGCGGTCGTTGCTGACGAAGTTAGAGCCTTATCTGGCCGAACGTCCAATGCCACAGTCCAAATCAAAGACAGCATTGACTTAATGCTAGAGACTATTGGTGCGTGGCAAAAAGACATAATTGCGAATCAAAAGCACACAGATGAATGCGGCACAGTTGCTCAAATCAGTGCACAACGGTTACAAGAAGTTGAAGCCTTGATGCAGGACATGGGGGCATTAATGGCAAGTGTTGATAATGCCGCGGATTCGCAACGTAAACTTTCGAGTGAGGTTAATGCTCATATCCAATCAATTGCCGCGACTGCTGAGCAAAATCTGACAGCAACTTATTCCGTCAATGAACACTCTAAAGCACTACAGAAACAAGTAGCTGAATTTAATCGAATTGCTCAACGGTTTGAAGAGAAGTAATTGCTTGGCATATTTGAAGGTATTCGTTAGGTTATAATCACTTAATCTTCAAAAGTGAATGCCCAAATGCATGATTTAAACGCGTTACATGTTTTTATAGCATTAATGCAAACACGATCAACTCAGAGAGCAGCCCAAAAAATAGGCCGCTCTCAGTCTTATGTTTCCAAGGTGTTGGCGCAATTACGTGATGACTTGTCTGACCCTTTGTTTGTAAGAGATGCTTCTGGCCTTTCTCCAACCGATTATGCGTTATCAGTGGAGCCGAGAATCAAAAGTGCTTTGGAGCAGTTGGACCTAGCTATCGCTCCAGAAGAATTTGATCCACGAAACCTATCAAAAGTGACACTTCACATCGTTGAACCCTATCTGGTTGAAATTGGTAAAGAGTTGATTCGTACAATCCGCTCGCAAACCGATGCTGTTATTGAGCTGCGCCAGTGGAGTGAGCATAGTGAAGCGCTAATACTTGACGAACAAGTCGACTTAGGACTCCATGTGCTAAATGATAAGCCTCAGACGTTTTACCAAAACAAAATCCATTCAGGTAGTGGGAGGTTTGAAGGTAATCAACAAGGTGAGTACGTCAAGTTCATTATTTCGGGTATTAATGAACATCAAGACCATTTTAAAGCGCTCGATCCTGACCTTGAAGCTGGCATTATCGTTGATAGCGTTCATCTTATTAATCAGTTGATGGATGATTGTTTTACATTGCGTTATGAACCTTACTATGACGATGAAACCCTATCGCCACTTAATCTCGATATGGCTTTGATCTGTAAAGCATCTTTGCGTTCTGCCGCTAAACAACAATGGCTGATGGACCAGATAGTGCCTATTGTGGACGCACATATCGCGCTGAGAAAAGGTGGGAAATGACAATAAGCACCTTGAATGGTGCTTATTGAATTAGATATTAGAGCGCCGAAAGATAAGACTTATATGCTTTCAATCTAACCGTAGCTGCGCCAATGATATCCATAAAGCCAAGCGCTTCATGTGGCTTTTTCGCTGACACCCAACCAGATCCCGTAGAGCCGATAGGGACGTTGTAACCTGCTGGTTCTTCAAACTCAATAACAATCGTTCTGCCGTGGGAGCCCGAGTTGTTGCCCACGTGTTGGCGAACATGTTGTGTACCATTAAGCACTGATACTCGCGCTTCACCTGTCCCCGCCGTTAAGCTGTGGACTCTTCCGCGGAATATTTCACCGGGATATGCATCTACATAGAACTCGGCAAATTGACCGACTTTGATATTACGGTAAGTTTGATCAGCAATTCGCATTTCAACAAACTTCTTATTGGTGTTGTAGAGGTGCATATTACCAACGCGAGTACCCTCTACAATATTGGTGATGGATAGCTGTCCATCAAATGGCGCGCGGATCTCTCTGCGCGCATTTTGCCAATCTGCTGTAGCAATTTGCGCATCAATACTTAGGATTTGAGCATTCACTGCTGCAATCTTGGCATCCGTTGATTCAATGCGAGTACGCAAGTCATCGCGCTGAGACTCCTGAGCGAAATCATTCAGTTTAGTTAAGCGCTCTAATTGTTTCTTATCATTATTGATTTGGTGCGTTAACGCTAAGATTTCAGCCTGTGCCGCCTCTTTTTGTGCAGTGAGCCCTTCAACTTGTGCTGCGGTGTCTTCCGTACGTAGGGTATAAATCAAATCGCCTTTTTGAACCATTTGGTTATGTTCAACAAAGACTTGTTCTACTTCTTGCCCAACTAAGGGGCTAAGTACCGCATGAGGTGCTTTGACAGTAGTGCTGTCAGTCAAATCAGCCGGTGACCAAAACCGGTGCGCCGTAAACAGGGAAAGTGCTAGTAATGCACCGACACCAACGATGATCACTGCGTTTTGCAACGTCCAACGTACGACTCCAGTTCTCACTAGTAACCAACAAATAAATACGTAAGGGAGCATTATCTCTTTCATGATTTAATCCTCGATGCGTTGAACTGGTTGACGGCCGTTTCGGATGATGTTGGAAATTTCTGCAGCAAGAACATCCCAACGAGCGAACGCGATGATGATAGCCATTACCCACCATGTTTTATCAATGAACAAGCCGCACAAAGAAAGCGCAAAGACTATCTGAGTATGTGCACTCGACATTTTAGCCGCTCGATGAACCGCGACTTCATGCAACTGCCACATCAGGTAGACAACGTAGACAAGAATCGCAACCGTAACGAAAAAGATGAACCCCATGAAAAGTTCTGAATCGAGTAAGGTTAAGATGGCAGGGTAACCATTTGAAAAATAGGTTTCTGGTAAATCTTTACCGTGAACGGTTCCAAGTTTGGAGAGAAGAACGGAAGCGCCTAGCAAAATAGCGAAAGCAGCACATCCTTTCATTGCGTAAGAAACTAGCGTTCTAGCAATCCTTGTCAACTTAACAGCAAGTCCTTGTGATGCTGTTGGTAGAGTCTGTTGAGATGACATAAGTTCAGCCTTAGTTATTGCTTTAGGGAAATGATACTGGCTGATGAATGTAAAAATGGAATAGTCGAAATTCCAAATAAAAAGGGCGACAGAGCGAAACAAGCTGAGTTAAAGGGGGATGTTTAGCTTAACGTTGCTTACATTGGGTTAGTTTAAGCAATTTCTGTAGTCGGGTAGTGTCACGGGATCTTTTAACCGTTTGCGGAACCTAGCAAATGCGAATAAACGAATCGTATGTATATAAGTATGTATTGATGATGCTTGTATCCTGTTTAACCCCAGTGACCCAGAGCTTTGCTTTTAATACGCTGAACCAAAACAATAGCGTCATTGATGGCGACAACACCTTGCGAATAGGCGTGATCCCCGATAGCGCCTCAGATAAGGTTCTCCCTGGCTCGGATAACAGCCGAGTGTATGAGGTATATTTAAATAGCTTGAAACAAATTTTACCTACAGGAACACAAATAGATGTAGTTAAAGCCCCGCTCAGCGAGCTCTTAGACTTAGTTAAAAAGGAGCAAATTCACGCGGTATTCGAGTTATCAATAAATGAAGCCCGTAACGAGCTACTCGAATTTACCGATCCCATCGGCCATGAAGTTGTCTTTATATTTAGTCAGTTAGACTTTGAGATAGGTTTGAAACAAACCAACGAAGTTTATGCGTTAAACGGCTCTACGTGGGGGCAAGACGCAGAGAATTACTTACGTTCTATCGGATATCACAACCCTGTTACTTACGTGGACACAATATCTGAGCTTTACAGTAAGCCTGTATTTGTTGCTGGCGATACAAGCCTATCGAAGTTTTACCCACACAAGCTACCAATCAAATCTGGCTCAGCGATACACATAGGCATCACCAAAACATTCGCAGAAGATCTACTCGCGTCGTTTAATTCAGCGCTGGAAGATGTAGGGAATGTTTTTATGCAAGTAAATACGCCTAATAGTGATGTCCTTAACTTGGATTTAATCGTTGATGTCGATGTAGAGCCGTTTTTTAGTCATGATCATAGTGACATATCTATTTTGTCTAAGTATTCATACTTATCTAGCAAGATCAGCAACTTAAATATTAACCCAATAGAGTGCGAGGATGAAGAATGCGAACGCGATCATTATTTGTCATCCCGATTGACTCTTTATTCTGAAGAGCAATCGAGAGACTTCTATCAGACTGAAAGCATTGGGTTGCTAGAACTCGAATTATTCACTCTAAAAGAGCCTAATCAAAGCAAACGAATTGGCGTAGCGCAAGATAGTGAACGAACGAAATTCATAAATGGTAATAAAACCATACCATACAAGTGCTTTAATAACTTGATTGATGGTTTTGTTAATGGCGAAATCGATGGTTTTATTGCTAATGATTTAGATGGCCATTTAGCGCTAGCGAAGTTAGGTTATAAAAACTATCGAACCCAGACGGTTACCTATGAGTCTGTTGTTTTTGCGATACCGAAAAGCATGCCAAATGCAGATGGAATCTATCAGTCCCTGTCGAACGTTATTAAAGTGGCGAAAAACACCGGTTTTATTGATAGTGATGTCGTAAAAGATGCATATATGATGGAGAATGCAAGACAAGATAAGCTAACACTACGACAAAAACTGATCATCACATATGTAGTTTCTTCAGTAACCTTAATCGCATTTGTATTTTACAAAATTAGATGCCTTCTGGTTGATAAGATTAGTAGACTTTATAAAAAAAAGCTTATTAAACTTTATTACAGTCGAGGAAAATACACCCATATTTTATGTATAAAAGCATATAGTGAGAATTATGATGATATAAACTTGGAGTCGGTATGTCCTGATGAGCCTTTGGTTGTATTATCAAAACAACTAAATTATCTTAAATGCCTAAATTTTAAAGGGTTTAGGTATTTAGATGATACGGTAGTTCTTCTAGTAGATTGTGATGATGATACGTTGATTTATCGGTGTATAGAAGAGGTTTGTCGTAAGCTAAATCAGCATCAATTGACGATGGATATAGGCATAAAGGGAGTATCTGGCAACTATAACTCTGACGTGAAATTTGCTCTTGGAAGCATGTTTGCAAATAGAAATGAAAAAAATAGAGGTTATTGCCATTACGAACATTGCAATGACGCAAAAAACTATATCAATAGTCGAACAACAGAAAAAATCATCAACGAATCATTGTGTAATGAAGAATTTGATTGTTACTTTCAGCCTAAGTTTGATGTGAATTCAAATGCCCTTTATGGCGTTGAAGTGTTAGCACGTTTACGTATTAACGATACGTACATATCACCTGAACAGTTCATTCCAATCTTAGAAGAAAGGGATAATATTCACCTTCTTGATTATATGATGATAAATAAAACAGTAGATCATATAGTTAGTAATTCGAGATTTGATGTGAACTTTTCAGTTAACGTTAGTTCAAAAAGTATTGCTCGTCCTGAATTTAGGGAGAAAGTTGTTACTCTTTTGTCTCAGTATGAAAACTTGGAAAACTTGGAGTTTGAAATCACAGAAACACTAACAAGAGAATGCTTTGATTTGGTCGAGGTGTTTATGTCTGAAATAAGGAGGGTGTCGAATGTTAAAATATCGTTGGACGATTTTTCTACGGGTAACTCCTCATTGCTAATATTAGATAAAATTCATTTCGATACGGTGAAAATTGATAGGAGTATTTTGCAAATACTAAGAAATAAGGAGAGTGAAAATTACCACATATACGAAATAGTGAAGTATATAAAGAGCAAAGCAAGTTATGTATGTCTAGAAGGCATAGAAGATATAGACGATTTAAATATTGCTCGTGATTTAAAGGTAGATTTTGGACAAGGATGGCATTACGGAAAGCCAATGAATGAAGGAGAATTTAACGAGAATTATAAAACACAATTGGTAATAAAATGATTAGAAAATCAGAAAGCAACTTACTTCTTGGAATATGTAATGTCATGGTTACATTAATTCCAATACCAATTATATCTGGTATATTTGCTTTGCTATCTCACGTTTTTTCGAACGCTGGAAACCTAAGTGTGTCGTCACATTTGTTTTTAGCACACAGAACAATACATGAGTTGTACCCGCTTTTACTGTGTATCTATTTTTCGCTTTTCTTGTGCAAGACGTACAAAATATCTAGAGCTCTAGTAATTACACCATCGCTAGCTGTTATGTACATACTATCAGAATCATTGCTAATAAATAGACAAGGAGAAAACCTTGTTCAAACGTTCATGTCATCAGCCGTATTTATTTCAATAGTGATTCCGCTTCTAATAGCGAATAGTCTTAGAAAAATAAATGACATGAATCTGTTTGTTAGGTCCAATTTACCATTGGCTATTGAGCAAACGATGAATTTAATTATTTGGACTATATGCATGATTACCATTTTTGCACTTGGTTTTTATGTGTTCTATATGATTTTTTGCAATATCTATGATTTATGTTCAAACTTTCTTGATAGACAACACTGGAAAGTGCCGGAGTATGTAAGCTTAGTTACTTATGTAATTATAAAAAATATAACTTGGTTTTTTGGTGTTAATGGTTCTAATTTTATTCCTATGTACGAATCATATTCACCTGATGACTCAGTCATTATAACTAGTTTCATTGACCAATATTCGTCAATAGGCGGTTCGGGAAGTACGCTCAGTTTAGTTATATGCATGATTCTAAGCTCCAATGAACGCTATCGAACTGTTGGGGCTATTTCTCTCGTTCTAAGCATATTTAACATCAATGAGCTTGTGATTTTTGGAGTTCCAATTATGTTGAACCCATTGATGATGATTCCATTTATGCTTGCTCCAATTGTTGAATTACTTTTCGCATACTCATTATTGGAAGTTGGTATTATTGAACCAGTTTACGAGAGTTATTCTTGGATGATGCCAGCTTTTTATAATACCTATGTTCTGAATGGGTGGATGTCAAATGAAATGTTGGTCCAGTTTATCAACCTCATGATTGGAATTGTAATTTACTATCCATTTTTTAGAAAGATCAATAGATTAACTTCAAACTCTAGTTCTAATAAAACGAATGACAAATTTTTTGACTATGAGGATAGTCGACAAATAGTAGGTATTAGTGATGTTGTAGGGCAAGTAAATAAAAATATTAACGCTCAGCGTAACATAGAAAAACTACAATCAACAGGTAGCTTTGAGTTGTTTTACCAACCTATTTTTAGTAATGAATCAAACGAAATAGTGTCCGCCGAAGCGCTGATTCGTCATAAGTCAAGGGATGGGAGGATAACTCCACCTACATTTATTTCGGATTTTTATCTTACAGGCATGATAGTCGACCTTGATATGTGGGTGATAAATCGTGCTTTATCAGATGTTAATACTGTAAATCAGACAAAAGATAAGGTAATAAATAACATTTCAATTAACGTATCGCCGCTAACTTTTTTGTCCAACTATTTTACGAGAGATTTTGTCGAAATCGTAGAAAAGAATGATTTTGATTACAAAAATATTACGTTGGAAATAACGGAGGATGTGTTAATTAACAACGAATCTCGTACCGTTGTCCAGATTTCAGCACTTAGAGAATTAGGCGTATCCATCGCGTTAGATGACTTTGGTTCGGGTTACTCTTCTTTAGGTTATTTATCAAAGTATAAATTTGACAAAGTCAAGATCGACAGGTTGTTGACTCAGAGTACAGATAGCGAAATAGGACAGGAAATATTTTCATTAACAGTCCAGGTAGTAAAAGCACTGGGGGCGATCACAGTTGTTGAAGGTGTGGAGAATGAAAGTCAACTTAACATAGTTAATAAATTAGGTCCTTGCTTGGTCCAGGGTTACTATTTTTATAAACCCATGGATTTAAACACATTTGTAAATCTTACTGAGCTGAAAGTACGAGCGTAAGGTAAATGGATGATGATTAGAATTTTTACTATTTTCATATGTGTTGTCTTAAGTTCTAACACTTTTGCTAATGTACTAAGAGTGGGCGTAGTCGATGGAGATTTGGTCGTTGATGTCACGCTTAGACGATTAACAAACGATACTGGAATTGAATTTAAGATAGTTAGATTTAACTGCTATGAATCTATTGTGCGTGCTCTTAAATCGAATGAAATTGATCTAATATCGAATATCAACTTTACAGAAGAGCGGGGTAAAGTCCTTGACTTTACACTGCCGTTCTCAGTCGATTATTCGTATGTTTATTCAAATAAGCCAATTAGCAATAGCAATGTTGATATATTTTACGTAAAAGAAGGCAGCGCTTACCCTGAATTGATTAAACGCAAAGATGCAAGCTTAAAGGTACGAACCTATACTCGTAGTGAACAGATTCCTACAATTTTGCAAAATGATAACAATGTAGCAGTCTTAGGAAGTATCAATGAACTAGAGGAGTTGTTGTCTCAAGGATACTATGCGCAGAGGTTGTTAAAGTCATGGTTTATCCCTCCAGCAGGTTTTGCTGTTCTAAAGGGGACGCATAAAAGATATCTTCCATTGCTAAATTTGGCGATTGAAAACCGTCAGTATCTTTCTAAATCTCAAAGCTTTATTAAGCGTAAGGAACGAGAACTTCGTATATTAGCGTTAAAGTCTTCAGTCAAGCTACTGGGGATGAATCATTCTCCAACTTTATATTATAAGTCAGAAGATCTAAGAAGAGATGGAGTCGCAAAAGACTCTAGCGTAAGCAAACTCGCGATTGAAAGTGCCTGTGATTTACTTGGCTTTAATTGTGTTTTTTCCAATAAAATAGATGAATCATGGGCAAGTATTTACAACAGTCTTGAAACAAGACAAATAGACATGATTTCATCGATGGCAGTATCACAAAAGCGAAGTAAGTATTTCAATTTCAGCGAGATTTATTATTACCCCAATGTCTATTTTGTTAGTCATATGTCGAATAGCGAGCGTCAATTGAGTTTGTCTGAACTCGCATCTGAAAGAATCGGGGTAATTAAAGGTGATTACTTTCAATTGTTGCTACAAGAGTTACTGGTAGGGAAGACACTATATCTTTTCGAGACTCAAGATGACTTAACGAGAGCATTAGTCAACGGCGACATAGACTTCATGCCCATAGGCTCAGCCAACTATAATAAGTTGATGTATGAAACTGATTATCAACTACCCATCGAGGTGATGAAAAAATTCACTCTTCCAATTGAGTACGGTATTGCTATTGCTTTTCAAAATAACGAACAAGGGGAGATCTATGCTAAACTTTTTTCTGAGGCAATGGAGATTGTCAACTTCCCGAAGTTAATTAGTCGATTTAATGATAAAAAGAATTGGCGTACTGCTTTGATTGAGGTTCAAAACTTACTGATCATTGGAGCGGCGCTTATCGCAATTATTGGCGTGATTATGTTTTTGGTTATCATTGCACTGTATAAGGAGTCTTTGACAGATCAGTTAACCAATCTGGGTAATAGAAGAGCGCTATATCGAAAAGCTAATGCGCATTTAGCTGCTAACACCGTCTTAATATACGTTGATATAAATAAGTTCAAATTTATCAATGATACATATGGGCACGAAGCCGGTGATTTCGTACTTGAACGGTACGCTCATATTATCTCGAATAGGTGGCCAGGTAATTCATATAGGATTGGTGGTGATGAATTTATTCTATTGTTAAAGAAGCTCACCCCGGGTTTGAGCCAGACAATGCTTCAGTTAAAGTCCTTTAAAGTTTGTGTCGATGGAATGCAAATCGATATAGAAACGTCGATAGGAAGCTTGATTGTAGAGGAAGGGGGGATGTCTTTGAGCGAAGCGCTCGCTGAGGTGGACAGACGGATGTATAAAGACAAACAGAATTAGGACAAAAATTAAAACATACAGCTCCCCAAATAAGGGGAGCTTAAATTACAGTTAAATGGTGATTACGCCTTTCTAAATTGTGAGACTAGCTTTTCTTGGTCTTCTAGGAAATGAGTCAGCTGATCACTGTATTCAACACAAGACTCTGCGGCATTTTGGTTTTCAATCGATTTATCATAGATACTTTGAATGGAATGATTCATTTCGCTACTCACCGATGTCATCTCTTCGATTGCTGTAGCGATTTGAATACTGCGGTCGGAAATGGTGTTTACACTTAGCAAAGCTTCGTCTAGTTTGCGTTCAGTTTCATCTGATGCCTGGATGCACGAACTCGAAGCAAGTATCGCGTTATCGATGAGGCTAGTGGCTTCTTGTGTTTGTGTTTGGATCTCCGATGTTAGTGTTGTTATCTTTAGGGTCGCATTTTGACTCTGCTGAGAAAGGGTTCTCACTTCGTCAGCAACGACGGCGAAGCCCTTACCATGCTCTCCCGCTCGAGCAGCCTCTATTGCAGCATTGAGTGCGAGCAACTTTGTTTGCTCTGATACTTTGCTTATTAAATCGACTACATGATCAATGCTATCCAGTTTTTCAGCTAAACTACGCATAGATACTGCAGTGTGTGTTAGTTCATTGGAAACTTGAGAGATATGATCGACCGTACCATTAATAGCGGTTTTACATTTTTCCACGGTCTCCAATGAAAGCTCCGCTTCTTTAGACGTACTTGAAGCATTTTCAGCTATTTCAGAAATTGCACATCCCATTTCGGTTATAGCGGTAGCGGTTTGGGAGAGCTGATCATTTTGTTGGCTGATATTATCTAACGTGTTCTTTGCTTCATGCATACTCTGCTTCGCAACAGAAAGTGTGTCCGCGTTGGAAGCTTGAATTCTGCCAACGACTGCGTTCAATTCAGATTGGCGCATTTTTAATGCCAGCTCGATCTGACCGACTTCATCAAGGTGACCGGTGTAAATGAGTTGCGCTAGTGGATTGTCGTAAACAGACTTCGATTGTTTTGCTACCTTATCCAGCCTTCTTGTAAGTAGGAAAGAGATGGAGGTTGAAGCGACTGTTAAACAAACAGCAACCTCAGCTGACAGGGAAGTAAAGCAAGTGGCAGCAATCGCTATTGCGGTTTGCGACAATGCAAATTTGTGCCAAAGATTTAGTTTCGGCAATGACAGTCGTTTTATTTTTTCATCACGTTGTAGGCGCTTGTAGATAGTTGTCGCTCGCCTTATATAGGTTGGGTCTGCAACAAGTCTGACAGATTGATACTCTGTCGTTTGCCCATTCGTTCTGATAGGCGTAGCGAACGCATCAACCCAATAGAAATTGCCATCCTTAGTCTTGTTTTTTACGATCCCCATCCATGATTTGCCTGATTGAAGATGCGACCACATATCGGCGAACGCTTGTTTCGGCATGTCGTTATGACGCACTAAATTGTGAGGATTCCCTACCAATTCGTCATAGCTAAATCCAGCTACCGTACAAAAGTTATCACTTGCGTAGGTGATATAACTATTTAGGTCAGTTGTGGAAAGTAAGTTATAGCTAGCTGGGAAGGTTATTGCTTTATTCAATGTTGTAACTCTAGTTAAGTGTGATTTTTATCTCAATATATTGTCTATTGAGAAAACTGACACTAATGAAGTTAAAGTTGTAATATCTATTTGTAACCAAAAAGTTGCCGATACGTCTGCCACTGGCTTACATTGGCTTAAAGAAGGTTGATTGAAGCTAAAGTAGAATATGATTCGTAAGACAGTTTAGGAGCTCAAATTAAGTAACCTCATCATGGGGGAGATTGGTTTTACTGCACGCACAGAAAGTAGGTTTTGAATGCTAGATATACTGATTATTGAAGACGACAATGAACTAAGGGAGATGCTCTGTTATTTGTTGTCAACCGTCGAAAGTTTTAATGTGGAGACGCTTGCAACAGGCGAAGGTGCTATCGCTCATATTGAATCAAAACAGCCGCGACTCGTTTTGTTGGATATACAACTTCCAGTTCAATCGGGTTTGGATATATTGCGAGAGATGAAGGAAAGAAACTTGCCTGCGGCGGTTATTATGATGACGGCTAATGATAGTGAACTCAGTGAAACTAACTCACTTGTATTGGGAGCCCATGACTACGTTTCCAAACCTATTCGAAGTAATGTTTTACTGGAACGCATCAAGCGCCAATTGAACATAGCCGGCCAGACAGAGAGGTCTTCTCAAGCTATGGATCAGTTCTACCTAAGAGAGTGTGATATGACGCTAATTTACAATGATGTCGTTGTAAGTTTGATCCCGTCTGAATATGAGCTTTTAGAAGTACTCATTGACTCTAATGCTCCGGTTACTGTGGGGAGTATTTTTGAAAAGATTCATGGCTTTAGCCATCATGTAGAAGACCGATCTATCTATATGCGCATTTCTTCATTACGCAAAAAACTGTATTCACATATTCCTGATGTCCAGTTGATTAATAATAGGCGCTCCCGCGGATTCTATTTGGCGTTTCCGGTAACAAAGATATGAATGTGTTTCTAGCTCAGATCGTTGCTTCAGTGATCATCGGTTACGTCATAAGCTCGGCACTGTCACTATTTTTCGTTTTGCCTTTAAAGCAAGAAGCGGAGAAAGATCTGAATCTAAAGCGCGTAGATATGGTTGTCGATGCGTTCGTACAGCACAATGAAAGTCAAAGCTCTGGTAATACAGATGTTTGGAGGTTTCAGTGTGATGTGGTCGCGGAGCATGATCAGATTCAGTCGAAGGATAACATTCACACTATTGTAAAGCGCTATGATACCGATCGTTTTATTCTTGGCTCATTTAACAGTGAAGCTTATCAGAACGACCCAAACGTCAAGAGGCTGCTTTGGCTAGACCTCTTGGATGACCTGATACAAGTCGTTTGCACACTGATTATTCTACTGCTATCACTTAGAACTTGGTCTAACGGATTGAGAGAAATGACAAAACTCTCGACTGAATATATGCGAGGGAATTTTTCAACTCGAGCCCGCAGGATCGGCCCAAAACCGATAAAAAACTTAATTGATAACCAGCATATGATGGCAGACTCTCTGAGTAGTTTGATAAACAAACAAAAAGTGATCTATGCGTCTTTGCCACATGATATCCGTACTCCTTTGGCATCAATCCAGCTGACCAGCGATATGTTACTTTATGAACAGGGTGACAATCAGTACTTGGCCAAAAAGCTGGCTACTCAAGTCGACAGTTTGAGCACCTTATGTGAGAGCAGTTTGTATCTATTCAAATTGATGAGCGGTGATATACAAGCGGTTAAAACAGAAGTTAATTTGCAAAATATCTTGTCATCTTTCAACAATGTTATTGGGTCCCATCAAACACTGGTTACTTATGGCTGCAACACCAATGTTCAAACAGATAGCGCTATTGTCAGAATCGTCTTCCTCAATATAATTTCTAACGCGCTAAAGCACGCCAAATCACAAATTACGGTTTCTTTGGCCCGTTACCCTAGGCATGATGTGTTGCGTTTTAGTGATGATGGTTGTGGAATCGATAAGCAGATTATTAATGCATTCAACGCAGGACAACTAGGCGAAATCAAATCGCAGCAAGGGTACGGAATAGGATTAATTCTTATAGCAGAACTGGCTAAAGTGTTAGATGGAACCGCTTTACTCTCTAACAATGGTGTAGGGGGCAAAGTTACGCTAGTGATTCGAAGAGATTAACACTCTACCCATCTTTAAATGCTGGTGGCCCAAGCTACCAGCATAGATTCATTTAAGAAAATTCCATTTACCGCTAATCTGCCAACATAACTTCAAGAGATTTTCTTCATAGGTATGCATTAAGAGTTTTGCAAATGACGCAGTGTGTCGATGAACTGATCAAGAGAGCGGTGGTTCGATAAGTTTACTACGTATTTCCCATCGACAACAAAAGCTGGGATAGCAGAGATTCGGGCTTTTTTAGTTAACTCTATAGAATCGTGAATCATTAATTCTACCTCCACTCGTTGATCATCTGATAATTGCTGCGGGTTAAGCAATTGATAGTCAGCGAACAAAGTGTCAGCGTCTGACAATTTAAGGTCGTCAGTAGATTGAACGATGGCAAAGAGTTCGTACAGCAAACTGTGTGGAACAGGGTCGACTTGCACTTTCGCTGTGTAGTAAAGGGTTGCGGAAGTCTCAGTTAAGTCGTCAAAAATTGCGTGAACCCGATTGATTTTCAGTTCTTTTAGTCGACGATTTTGCTCGATGATCGTAGACATGTTCCAGCAAGGGTTACAGGTCAACGAGAAAAATTTGTCGATCGATTTATTGGCATAATAGGTTTCTACTAAAGGGGAATATAGTTCTTTCTTAAAAAAAGCAGCATTTGCATTTGTGCAGGTCAATAAGATTGTGAATGAGGTAAGTATTGCTCTAAACATTTGGACGCCATCGTTGATTAATTGTACAACCCTATTTTATCGGGGCATATTTTTACGGTCTTTAAGCAAATTTAAGTTAAGCGTTTCAATTGATCGGTGACGATGGGGAAGATGGGGAAGAGTGGGGCTTGTCCAATTCAAAAGTCGAGTGCGGAGTAAAAAAAAGCCCCGCTACTTCTAGCGGGGCTTTCTATTTCAGAGTCAGCAATTAAGCTAGAAGCTCTTTCGCTGTGTTTACTACGTTTTCAGTAGTGAAACCGAACATCTTGAACAGTTCGCCTGCTGGAGCAGATTCACCGAACGTTGTCATACCGATGATCTTGCCGCCGAAGCCAACGTACTTGTACCAGAAGTCAGCGATGCCAGCTTCTACAGCGATACGAGCTGTTACGTCAGATGGAAGTACAGATTCACGGTACTCAGCGTCTTGCTTGTCGAATGCGTCAGTTGCAGGCATAGATACTACACGTACCTTCTTACCTTCAGCTGTCAGTTCAGCCGCAGCGTTAACCGCTAGCTCAACTTCAGAACCTGTAGCGATAAGGATTA
>NZ_CFHWOM010000031.1:0-48709 GCF_984391705.1 Vibrio sp.
CTGCAACTGAAGGTACAGCTGCGAAAGAAGCAATCCGTCGTATCGAAGAGATCACTGCTGAAGTTGAAGTGGGCCGTATCTACACAGGTAAAGTTGCTCGTCTAGCTGACTTCGGCGCATTCGTTACGATTCTTCCAGGTAAAGATGGTCTAGTACACATCTCTCAAATCGCTGACAAGCGCGTGGAGAAAGTGTCTGACTACCTAGCTGAAGGTCAAGAAGTTCAAGTTAAAGTACTTGAAATCGACCGCCAAGGCCGCGTTCGTCTAAGCATGAAAGAAGCAGTAGAAAAGACTGAAGAAGCAGCTGAAGAAAAACCAGCAACTGACGCTTAATTTAGTCAACAATAGGCGTATTAGCCTATTGTGCTAAAAGCATGTTATAAAGGGAGCACTACGCTCCCTTTTTTATTGCGGACTAAACTAAGCGAGTAGCTTAGCGACAGGAGTACATATTTGTGAAATGGTTTCAAACCGCAGCTATAGGCTTAACATTACTGGTTACTGCTGGCTGTGCCTCTAACTCAAGTCAAAAGGCTGAGTGGCTTTACCCGCCAATGGCGGTACCTTTGCAGGCTAGTGTGCAGCAGGAAGTACAGATTGCTCGTTTAAGCCAATTGCTTCAGCGCCCTGATTTGACGAATGAAGTACGCGCTAAGATGTTTTATGAACGGGGTAATTACTACGATAGCGTAGGCCTTAGAGATTTAGCTCGTTTAGATTACAACCAGTCTTTGGCTCTGAATCCTGCTCAACCGGACCTATTCAACTTACTTGGCGTCTATTTCACTCAAGTGGGTGAGTTTGATGCAGCCTACGATGCATTCGACTCGACGTTGGAACTTGATCCAGAAAACTCTTATGCAGCAAGAAATCGCGCGATTGCACTCTACTATGGCGATCGTATTGAGTTAGCGTTAGAAGATATGCGAAAGCATTTTGCGCAAGATCCTACGGATCCATTTCGAGCACTATGGCTTTATTTGATCCAAGCCGAAAATGAGCCAGAGGTTGCGCGCCAGCAATTGATAGAGCGCTATCAAGCTCGCGATGAGCAGTGGGGCTGGGTATTGGTTGCAATTACATTAGGTGATGTCTCTGAAGAGCAAGCATTTAAAGCGATCTTATCAGGGACACGTGATAATACTTTACTCGCTCAGCGTTTAACTGAGGCATACTTCTATTTGGGTAAGCGTTATCAAAGTGAAGGGGATTTTGCGAGCGCGATTTCGCTGTACAAACTCGCCATCTCATTTAATGTGTATGAATATGTTGAACATCGCTACGCTTTCCTTGAATTGACTAGAATTTATAATGAAGTCAAAGAGCAACAGCTCGCTAAAGCTAAGTTGGAGCAGCTACAGGCGTCTAATTAAGCCGATGAATTAGGAAGAGCCACTGTCATACAGTGGCTTTTTTTGTTGCCAAATAATCTGATTTCAATAAAATGGTTAGCCTTGCTAACTAAAAGTGAGTCTCATGAGTTTAGAAAGTTATTTAATGGAACTGGAGCGTTTTTGCGCTAAAGCATGGCGAGTGCATGCAAAAGAGGACTCGCTCTCAGGGCTTAGCTTTAATGAGTACGACTATTTAAAGCTCATTGAAGAACATCAACAAGGCATTCGTATTACCGACTTAGCGGATGAGATGAAGGTAACCAAACCATCAGCATCAAATATGGTGGCGAGGTTGGAAAAAAAAGGCTTGGTGAAGCGAGTTTCTTGTGCTGAAGATGGTCGAGCGAAGCGAGTGAAATTGACTGAACAGGTAGTCAAAGACCTTTCCTATGAACAGGTGGTATATCAACGTATTGCTGAAAAAATGGGGAAAAAGCTAACGAGTGAAGAAGTTAGTTCACTGGTCAGATTGCTAGAAAAATCTTTAAAGTAAAATTTATCTATTTAGTTAGCCTGGCTAACTTGTGGTGAGAGCATGCAAACTTCGATTTATAAACAATTTTGGCGTTATACCATTCCAACAGTAGCGGCTATGTTAGTTAATGGTCTCTATCAGGTGGTTGATGGTATTTTTATTGGACGCTATGTCGGAGCTGATGGATTAGCAGGTATTAATGTCGCTTGGCCAGTAATTGGCTCCATTCTTGGTATTGGTATGCTGATAGGTGTGGGGACGGGGGCGCTTGTCTCGATTCGTCAAGGGGAGAGTGATTCACCAGGAGCGAAGCAAATATTAGCAACCGGTATCACTTTACTGTTTGCGCTAATGCCGCTGGTATCTGGAGTATTGTTTTTCTTTGCTGAAGACTTTCTCTATTGGCAAGGTGCCGAAGGGCGTGTGTTTGAACTCGGCCTTCAGTATCTGCATATATTGATTGGGGCGTGTGCTTTTACGCTAGGCTCGATTGCTATGCCATTTTTGTTACGCAATGACGATAGTCCTAATCTGGCGACTATGCTGATGGTGGTCGGTGCCGTTATCAATATTGTGCTCGACTACCTGTTTATTGCTTGGTTGGATTGGGAACTAACTGGTGCAGCGTTAGCGACTGCTATCGCGCAGTTAGTTGTGACTGCGCTTGGATTGATTTACTTCTTCTCTGGCAAAGCCAATTTACGCCTTTGTTGGAGTGAGTTGAGGCTTAAGCTGGATGTGATACCGAAGATTTTTGCTATTGGCACTTCGAGCTTCTTTATGTACGCCTACGGTTCAATGATGGTGGCACTGCATAACGCATTGTTTGCGCAATATGGTGACCAACTGATGATTGGAGCATACGCGATCTTAGGCTATATCGTTACGGTTTATTACTTAACTGCTGAAGGAATTGCTAACGGCATGCAGCCCTTGGTTAGCTACAACCACGGCGCACGTAACCAAGATAATATTCGGAAGTTACTCAAAGTTGCGATGTCGAGCTCGGTATTAATAGGGCTAGGCTTTGTGGTGTTGCTTAACGTATTCCCAACGGAGTTTGTATCAGTATTTAATAAAGGTAACGCCCAGTTAGTGGAGCACACGGTATTGGGGATCCGCCTGCATATGTTTGCTTTGGCGTTAGATGGTTTCTTAGTTGTCGCAGGTGCGTATTATCAAGCGATTAATAAGGGCAGCAAAGCGATGTTTGTTACGGTGGGTAATATGCTGATTCAGCTTCCATTCCTATACATTATGCCGAAGTTATTTGGTGTGCCTGGGATCTGGATTGCGTATCCGCTGTCAAACATTGCCTTGAGTCTTGTGGTTATTTTGCTCCTGGTTAAGGATGTTCGTCGTTATCAAAATCAGCATACTCAGGTAGCACATGCATAGAAAAAGGGCTCTTTGAGCCCTTTTTTTAATACTCTAGATTGATATACGCCTAGATATTTTTTACTTCTAATCCAGCAAGTTGATGCCAATAGCCATTACATTGCCTGTTATTGATTGGCATCGGTTTTTGGCCTGTTTCATTGGCGCGGAAGTTATCTAACTCGGAGAAAGTATCAATACCGAGCGGGCTTAATCGAACCACATCAACTAAGCCTTTCATATTTGGTAGATCATTGATTAAGTTATAGCAATAGCCAGATTGAGTTTGAATGCCGTTTAGGTTGAACACCTTTTGGCCTTCTTGGCTGCTCACTTGAATACCGGTTGGGTACTTGATACAGCACGTCTCACAATCGTCTTTCGCTTTGTTCTCTGCTCGCGCGGTAAAGCAACGCGCAGAATAGGCGAGAGGCAGATAACCGTGGCTAAATACTTCAACCTCAAACTGACCTTTTATGCCGATATCTTCACATTGAGTAAGCACGTTGCTTAGCCATTCACGTGACAGTTCAACAGGCATACACCAGCGAGTCATCCCTTGTTTTAAGAACAGGTTTAACGTGTGGGCATTGTAGGTATTGACTGCAGGACCAACCACAAACGGTACTTTGCTTTGACTCGCCAGTTGAATTGCGGAAACATCATTGGCTTCAATGGCGAAGTCACCATTATCGATGTACTTCTTCATGATGTTGACTTCGCTTGGAGCCTCAAGCAGTGCCATGGTAGACAGCACAACTTGTTTGCCCGTTTGGCTTAGCTCTTTAGCGATATCAAACCAATGAGCAGGCTTCATTTCTCGACGCTTTGAGCAAACACTTTCACCCAGATAAATAATATCGGCTGAGCTAGATTTTGCTTGTTGATAAAAGTCTTCAACGTTTTGCTTTGGCCAGAAGTAAAGTAGTGGGCCAAGTGCGTATTTCATATTATTTTCCATCCTGACCTCTACTGCCACTTTCTATGGTAAGCGCCAAGTGTCGTTTGGGTACCTTCAGACACATTTGCTAATGTCGCGTTCCAACTTGGCTCAACTTGATAGTTTTCAGGGTTGTCGAGGTAGCGATCGATCGCTGCACGCCAGGTTCGTGTCACTTGTTCGACATAAGCAGGGCTGCGTTGACGGCCTTCAATTTTCACTGAAGCAACGTTAGCTGCAAATAGATCTGGAAGCATTGATAGGGTGTTTAAACTGGTTGGCTCTTCGAGTGCGTGGTAAGCCTTGGTTTGCTCTTCTAAATCTGCTGTGAAGCGACCCTTACATAACGTTGGGTAGCCAGCGTTTTCACCATCGCTGTAGCGATCGATGAGAATATCATTAAGGCGAGACTCTAAGCCCTTGTTTGTTTCTTGCCAACGAACGTATTTTGCTGGTGAGCAAGCCCCGACAGTGTTTGGTGATTCACCTGTCATATAAGATGATAAGTAACAACGTCCTTCAGACATAATACAAAGACTACCGAACGCAAATACTTCTAGCTCAACATCGCGGGTGATATTGCGTGACAGCTGTTTGACTTGGTGAATAGACAGCACTCGAGGGAGAACAACACGCTTTACATTGAAGTTATTCTTGTAAAAATCGATAGCTGCTACATTGGTAGCAGAAGCTTGAACGGAGAGGTGTAACTCCAAATCTGGGTGCTTACGCGCAGCATAGTCAAGAACGGCAATATCAGCCACAATCAATGCATCGACGCCATTATCGGCTGCTCGGTCTACAGCGTCAGGCCAACGTTCAAAGCCATCAGGATGAGCAAAGGTGTTAAGTGCTACGTGGATCTTTTTGTTGTGGTCGTGAACGTACTGAACTGCTTTTTCTAGCTTCTTACCAGTGAAATTTAAACCTGCAAAGTGACGGGCGTTAGTATCATCTTTAAAACCGATGTACACCGCATCTGCGCCACAATCAATGGCTGTTTTTAATGCAGGAAGGTTACCTGCAGGGCATAGGAGTTCCATTGCTCTTACCAAGACTGTCTCTTCAAAAATTGCTGAGCATTTTATGAAGAATTATGAATGGCAAATTTGATGTAAGGCAGGTTTGGGTGACTTTCTAAGTGAAATACTCACTTGGAGTTAGTTTTTGTGGCGACGGTTTTGTGCAAACAGCTCTTCAACTTCTTGTTTTGGTTGAGGGCGATAGAAGTGGAAGCCTTGAATTGAGTTACAGTTTAAGTTGGAAAGCAGTGTCGCTTGTTGCTGTGTCTCTACCCCTTCAGCCACCACGGTGAGGTTTAGGGATTTTCCGAGGTTGATGATGTTCTCGATGACAGTAACCTGCTTAGGTAGAGTATCAATGTCAGTGATAAACGCACGGTCAATCTTAAGCTCATCAAGTGGAAAACGCGCCAGATAAGATAAAGAAGAGTAACCCGTACCGAAGTCATCAATGGATAGCGAAAACCCCAGTTTCTTAATTGCATTTAGCATTTGTAATGTATGGTCACTGTCACTCATTACAGCGCTTTCCGTTAACTCAAATGTGATGCAACTAGGATCAAGTTCAGTAGAGCGGAGAAGCTTCTCCATATAATCGATGAGCTTTGGATTTCCAAATTGTTCAGGTGACAGGTTGATAGCGACTCGCCCTGGTAAAATCCCTTGCAGCTTCCAACGTTTTACTGTGCTGAATACCTCTCGCATAACCACACGGCCTAAATGTTCAATCAGGCCTGCACGCTCTGCGACAGGAATAAATGCGGCTGGACTAATGTAGCCTTCAACGGGGTGCTTCCAGCGAATAAGAGCTTCAGCACCATTGATACTGAAATCTCTTGCGTTTACTTTTGGCTGATACCAGACCTCTAACCCGTTTTGCTGTAAGGCTTTTTGCAGTTCAATTTCCAACCAAAGGCGCATACGAGCTTCTTTGTTCATTTGGTCATTGAACTTAATCAACCTGTTACGGCCGCGATCCTTTGCTTCGTACATTGCTGTATCTGCATTTTGCAGAAGAATTCGCGCGTCGTTGCCATCACCAGGGTAAGCAACGCTGCCAATTGAACAAGCTAATCGCTTACTAAAATGGTGCAGATCGAATGGTTGGTTAATCAAAGAGATGATTCTCTCAGAGAGCATCTCCGCCATGCGATTGTTTTCTGGCTCAGGCAATATCAAACCAAATTCATCTCCTCCTAAATGCCCTAATACCGCTTGTTGAGGTAAAAGGCGCTTAAGACGAGAAGAAACCTCTTTAATGACTTTATCGCCGATGTGATGGCCTAATGAATCATTGATGTTCTTAAAGTTATCAATGTCCAAGTAGAGCATGATTAATGGTGTGTCATTTTGGATCAGCTGCTCTAGCCTTTTGGTAAAACCAAAGCGGTTGTAGAGCCCGGTTAGAGAATCTATATGTGCATCTTCTTGAGCTGCATTTGAGAGTAACTTGGGTGTTGCTTCCGCATCTTGGATTAAAATCAACTGCGAGTTGCTGCCAAGTACCATGGTGGAGTCTGCATTGAGCTGCACGCGACGTTCAAATCCGCAACGAGGTCCCGTGAGGCACATTAATGGCGCCTCACCTAAGGTTGAGCCTAGTGTGTCTGAAAAGACGGTTTTGGTTTTCTCATCTACAAATAATCGAGAAAAGCTTTCACCGAGTAAATCTCTAGTGGATTCAAAACCTAGCAATCGAATAGCAGCAGGGTTGGCGGAGATTATGCAGTCATCTTCCACTAGCAATAAGCCATCTGGTAGCAAGGACGTTAAAGTTGAGAAACGTCCCTCAGACTCTTCTAAAGAACGAATAAGAATGTGTTTTTCTGATGTGTCGATGGCGTGAAAAATAACATGTTCGACACCATTCTCACCTGAAATAGGAGAGAGACTAAAGTGGAGGCTTGTCTCTATGTCGTTTCCGCTTAGAGTTACCTCTGCTTCAAGCGACTCCCCGCTAAACGTTCGCTCATAGTAAGGCTTTAACAGGCAATAGAATTGTTCGCCTAATATTTGGGAGTCGTTCATGCCGACCAGTTCATTAGGGGACAGACCCGCGATATCACAATAGCGACCATTAACCAGAGCATAGTTATGCTGGTTATCTAGGATCGCGAAAAAAAACGGACTGTTATCCGTTATTTTTGCAAACCAGTGCTGAAGTTGTTGCGATAGCATCAAGGTGTTACCGATATTCCCTAAGAGCTGTGAGTTCCATTAGGCTAGTGGATAGTCCTACCCTATTAATATAACTGGCATTGACGTGATATTAAAGAGTTAGCTGTTAACGCAGATTCTTTGATAAATAACATAAATCCACATTTGAACATCCACTATGATGGGCTATTCAAGTAAACAAGTTAACGGATAACTCGCGTGATTAACAAGATTCGCACCCAACTAGTTCAAAACGCCGCATCAATTTTGCGATCTCCAGTCCACTTATTACCGCAATCTGTACAAAAAAAAGCCTTGTTAGAAGGGCTTAAAACTGTTTTTAAAGAAGCATTAGAAGATGGTGACTTTGAGTTCTTGGAAGAAAAATGGCTCAAAGTAGAAGTGAAGGATATGCAGTTAAGTTGGTATATCAGTTATGAAGATGAGCGTTTAGTGGTTGCGGATAAACCCGTTCAGGAAGATGTAGCGTTTAGTGGCAATCTAAATGATCTAGTGCTTATAGCAGGACGCAAAGAAGACCCTGACACATTGTTCTTCCAACGTCGCCTATCGATTGAAGGGGACACGGAGCTCGGTCTCGAGGTTAAGAACTTAATGGATAGTGTTGATTTGGATTCCTTGCCAAAGGCGTTACAAAGTTTATTAAATCAACTAGCCGAGTTTGTGCAGAAAGGCTTACAATCGCCTTCGACACAAAGTGAGGTAGTAAATGCTTATTCGAACTGAAGCGCCAGCTGATATTCTAGCCGTAGACAGATTACTAAAGTCTGCATTTGAAACAGAAGCTGAAGCAGACTTAGTAATGAAGCTAAGAGAAAACGGTCACCGTTCATTGTCATTGGTGGCATCAACGGATGACGGTGAAGTTGTTGGTTATCTATTGTTTAGTCCGGTAACTTTAGATGGAGAAGATCTAAACTGGCAAGGTTTAGCTCCTCTTGCAGTAAAAGAAGAGTTTCGCTGCCAAGGTATTGCAAAACAACTGATTGAAGAGGGCATGGCATCGTTGTTTGAATTAGGTTACCCAGCATGTGTTGTGTTAGGTGACCCTGCCTATTATTCACGTTTTGGTTTTGCGGCGGCAGAGCTACACGAGATGCGCTGTATATGGGATGTGCCAAAAGGGGCGTTTCAGGTCAAAGCGTTAGCAGAAGGTGAGTTCCGTGGTCGTAGTGGATTAATTGAATATTGTTCCGAGTTCAACCAACTTTAACTTTAAGCAAGTCGCGATCTAGCTGACATAAAGTGTGAACTTAGAGTGAGTTAGCTATATATAACCTCGCAAAGCATTAGAAGAGTGCTATTTTGCCCTTTTTTTGACCGTTTGATGCTTTAGCGGTGTTTTTTTGTAAATTATCTCTTGTCAGCGTCATAGCGTTTCGCTAGTATTGCTCGGCCTTCGGAAAGGAGGTCGCTAGCCTTGTTCTAAAACCGTATTTTCATGTAAAGTTTTCGAGCGGCGCTGGCTCAACAATTTGGAACATAGGTGGAAATCATGTTTACAGTTCTACTTGTGATTTACCTGTTGGCAGCGGTTGGTGTAATCGGCCTAGTGTTGATTCAACAAGGTAAAGGCGCAGATATGGGAGCCTCATTCGGTGCAGGCGCATCAAACACAGTGTTTGGCGCAAGCGGCTCAGGTAACTTCCTAACCCGAATGACTGCAATTTTTGCAACAGTATTTTTCATCCTTAGCTTAGTGCTTGGTAATATGTCTACACATAAAACTGAGTCACAATGGGTTGACCCGACTCAAGGTCAGATCATCCAGCAAGCTGATGATGCGAGTGAAATTCCAGCCCCTCAAGGCGACGAAATTCCTCAATAAGCTATTCTAGCTTTTAGATAGATTTAGCTGCCGAGATGGTGAAATTGGTAGACACGCTAGCATGAGGTGCTAGTGCCTTAGGTGTGAGGGTTCGAGTCCCTCTCTCGGCACCATTGATTTACAAACTTGTAAAACACCTTGGAGAGCGTATAATGCTCGACAAGTCGGACGCGGGGTGGAGCAGCTTGGTAGCTCGTCGGGCTCATAACCCGAAGGTCGTCGGTTCAAATCCGGCCCCCGCAACCAAATCCTTTCAGGATTTAGGCAAGTTTGCGCAGTAGCAATACTGCGAGTTAAGCGGCATCGATATCGCTTGACGTATCAGGGTCCAGCAACAAAAAACCCCGACTTTTCGGGGTTTTTTGTTATCTAAATTTTCCGTTTTGGAAAGTTTAGTGTGTTGCTTGGAATTTAAATTGGGCTCTGAGCCCTTTTTTTGTTTCTGGAGTGGTTTAAATGACTGGTTTAGAAAGACAACTTACTGAAATGCTTGAAGCTCCTGTAGCGGCATCAGGTTATGAGTTAGTTGGATTAGAATTTATTCGCGCAGGCGAGCACTCAACGTTACGTATCTTTATTGATCACGAAAACGGCATTAACGTCGAAGATTGTGCTGAAGTTAGCCGCCAAGTAAGCGCGGTTATGGACGTTGAAGATCCAATCACAGTGGCTTACAACCTTGAAGTGTCTTCTCCTGGCTTAGAAAGACCACTTTTCAAAGCAGCGCACTATGAACAATTTATTGGTCACGAGGTAAGCCTCGTTTTGAAGATGGCTGTAGGCAACCGTCGTAAGTGGAAAGGCGTTATCCACTCAGTTGATGGTGAAACGATTTCAGTTACTGTTGATGGTAACGAAGAAGAGTTTGCGCTTAGCAACGTCTCAAAAGCGAACCTCATCCCTAAATTTTAATTAAAGTCTTAGAGGCTATTTAAAATGAGTAAAGAAATTTTAGCGGTAGTAGAAGCGGTATCGAACGAAAAAGCCGTACCTCGTGAACGTATCTTTGAAGCCCTAGAAATTGCTCTTGCAACATCTACGAAAAAGAAACACGAGATCGAAATCGATGTACGTGTTGAGATCGACCGTAAAACTGGTGAGTTCGAAACGTTCCGCCGTTGGTTGGTAGTAGAAGAAGTTGAAAATCCAACAAAAGAAATCTCTTTGGAAGCTGCTCAATATGAAGATGCAGAAATCCAATTAGGTGACTTTGTTGAAGATGATATCGAGTCAGTGACATTTGACCGCATCACAACGCAAACAGCTAAGCAAGTAATTGTACAAAAAGTACGTGAAGCTGAGCGTGCGCAAATCGTAGAACAGTTCATCGACAATGAAGGTGAGCTAGTAACAGGTGTGGTTAAGAAAGTTAACCGTGAAACTGTTGTTCTAGATTTGGGTAACAACGCTGAAGCTGTGATCCTACGTGATGACCAACTTCCTCGTGAAAACTTCCGTCCAGGTGACCGTGTTCGTGGTCTCCTGTACAAAGTTGCTCCAGAAGCTCGTGGCTTCCAGCTGTTTATCACTCGCTCTAAGCCTGAGATGCTAGCTGAACTATTCCGCGTGGAAGTGCCTGAGATCGCTGAAGAAATCATCGAACTTAAAGGTGCAGCACGTGATCCAGGTTCGCGCGCTAAGATTGCTGTGAAAACTAACGACAAGCGTATCGACCCTGTTGGTGCGTGTGTTGGTATGCGTGGTGCACGTGTACAAGCTGTATCTGGTGAGCTTGGTGGTGAGCGTATCGATATCGTGCTTTGGGACGATAACCCGGCTCAATTCGTTATCAATGCAATGGCGCCAGCAGATGTTGCATCTATCATCGTTGATGAAGACGCACACTCAATGGATATCGCTGTCGAAGCGGATAACCTAGCGCAAGCTATTGGCCGTAATGGTCAAAACGTACGTCTAGCCTCTCAGCTAACTGGTTGGGAACTAAACGTTATGACAGTAGCGGATCTTCAGAAGAAACACGCTGAAGAGTCTCAAGCTGCAATTGAAAGCTTCATGAAGCACCTAGATATTGAAGAAGATTTTGCTCAACTGCTTGTTGAAGAAGGCTTCTCAACTCTAGAAGAAGTAGCTTACGTTCCAGTAAATGAGCTACTAGAAGTTGACGGTCTTGATGAAGACCTAGTCGAAGAACTACGTAATCGTGCGAAGAATGCATTAACCACTCTTGCTCTTGCTCAAGAAGAATCTTTTGAAGGTGTTGAACCAGCAGAAGACCTACTTGGCCTTGAAGGTCTAGAGCGTGAGATGGCATTTAAGCTGGCTGCTAAAGGTGTTGCAACGCTGGAAGACCTAGCAGACCAAGGCATTGATGACCTAGAAGGTATCGAAGGCCTAACTGAAGAACGTGCGGGTGAGCTAATTATGGCAGCTCGTAACATCTGTTGGTTCGGCGAAGACGCATAATATTCAGCAAGGAGGAAGCGGCATGACACAAATTACTGTTAAGGCACTGAGTGAAGAAATTGGAACTCCAGTGGACCGCTTAATTGAACAACTTGCTGACGCTGGAATGAAGAAAGCGAGTAGTGATCAAGTTTCTGATGAAGAAAAACAGAAGCTTTTGACTCACCTTAAGAAAGAGCATGGCGACACTTCTGGTGAAGCTGAGCCTACTCGTTTAACGCTACAGCGTAAGACTCGCAGCACACTAAGCGTTAATGCTGGTGGCGGTAAGAGTAAGGATGTTCAAGTAGAAGTGCGTAAAAAGCGCACTTACGTGAAGCGCAGCACTATCGAAGACGAAGCAAAACGCGAAGCTGAGGAAGCAGCTAAGCGTGAAGCCGAAGAGCTTGCGAAACGTGAAGCTGAAGAGCAAGCGAAACGTGAAGCTGCAGAGAAAGCACAACGCGAGGCCGAAGAAAAAGCGAAGCGAGAAGCGGACGCAAAACGTGACGCTGAAGAGAAGGCAAAACGCGTACAAGCTGATAAGGCTAAGAAAGAAATGAATGCAAAGAACGCAGAAGCGAACACGCAAGCGAAGCAAGAAGCTGATGAACTGAAACGTCGTCAGGAAGAAGAAGCGAAGCGTAAAGCCGAACAAGAAGCTGCAAAGCTTGTTGAAGAAGCGCGTAAGCTAGCGGAAGAAAACGAAGCTCGCTGGAGCGAAGAAGAGAAGAAGAAGAAAGAGTTAGAGAACTCTGACTATCACGTAACGACTTCTTCTTACGCTCGTGAAGCTGAAGATGCAGCTGATCGCAAAGAAGAAGGCGGTCGTCGTAAGAAGAAGAAAAAAGCTTCTAGCAACGACGACCAAAACCGTGGTGGCCGTAATCAACGCGGTGGCAAAGGCCGTAATAACCGCGGTAAACTGGCTAAGCCTACTTCAATGCAGCAAGGCTTCGATAAAACAGCAACAGTTGCAAAAGCTGACGTTGTTATCGGTGAAACAATTGTTGTTTCTGAGCTTGCTAGCAAAATGTCTGTTAAAGCAACAGAAGTTATCAAAGTGATGATGAAGATGGGCGCTATGGCGACTATCAACCAAGTTATCGACCAAGAAACAGCACAGCTAGTTGCTGAAGAAATGGGTCACAAGGTAATCATCCGTAAAGAGAACGAGCTAGAAGAAGCGGTACTGTCAGATCGTGACAACAACGCTGAAGCAGTTCCTCGTGCTCCTGTTGTAACTATCATGGGTCACGTTGACCATGGTAAGACTTCTACACTTGACTACATCCGTAAAGCACACGTTGCTTCAGGTGAAGCAGGCGGTATCACGCAGCACATCGGTGCATACCACGTTGAGACTGACAACGGTATGATTACTTTCCTTGATACTCCTGGACACGCGGCGTTTACTGCAATGCGTGCTCGTGGTGCTCAAGCGACAGATATCGTAGTTCTAGTAGTAGCAGCAGACGATGGCGTAATGCCACAAACAATCGAAGCAATCCAGCACGCGAAAGCGGCAGGCGTACCTCTGATTGTTGCTGTGAACAAGATCGATAAAGAAGACGCGAACCCAGATAACGTTAAGAACGAGCTAGCTCAATACGACGTTATTCCTGAGGAGTGGGGCGGTGAGAACATGTTCGTTCACATCTCTGCGAAACAGGGTACAAACATCGAAGGTCTTCTAGAAACTATCCTTCTACAATCTGAAGTTCTAGAGCTTACAGCGGTTGAAGAAGGCATGGCGTCTGGTGTTGTTGTTGAATCTCGCCTAGATAAAGGTCGTGGTCCAGTTGCAACTGTACTTGTTCAGTCTGGTACTCTAAACAAAGGCGACATCGTTCTTTGTGGTCAAGAGTACGGCCGTGTTCGTGCAATGCGCGATGAAAACGGTCAAGAAGTAACAACAGCAGGTCCTTCTATCCCTGTAGAGATCTTAGGTCTTTCAGGTGTACCAGCGTCTGGTGATGAAGCAACAGTTGTACGTGATGAGCGTAAAGCTCGTGAAGTAGCGAACTACCGTCAAGGTAAATTCCGTGAAGTTAAACTAGCTCGTCAGCAGAAAGCGAAACTAGAGAACATGTTCTCTAACATGGCGGCAGGTGAAGTTGCAGAGCTGAACGTTGTTCTTAAAGCTGACGTACAGGGTTCTGTAGAAGCAATCTCTGATTCTCTACTGAAACTTTCTACTGATGAAGTTAAAGTGAACATCGTTGGTTCTGGTGTTGGTGGTATTACTGAAACTGATGCAGTACTTGCAGCGGCTTCTAACGCTATCATCCTTGGCTTTAACGTTCGTGCTGATGCAACTGCACGTCGTACAGTTGAGAACGAAAACCTAGACCTACGCTACTACTCAATCATTTACCAATTGATTGACGAAGTTAAACAAGCAATGGGCGGTATGCTTGCTCCAGAATTCAAGCAAGAGATCATTGGTCTTGCTGAAGTACGTGACGTATTTAAGTCACCTAAGCTAGGCGCAATCGCTGGTTGTATGGTAACTGAAGGTCTAATCAAGCGTAACAACCCAATCCGCGTACTACGTGATAACGTTGTTATCTACGAAGGTGAACTAGAGTCACTTCGTCGCTTTAAAGATGACGTTCAAGAAGTTAAGAACGGCTACGAATGTGGTATCGGCGTTAAGAACTACAATGATGTTCGCGTAGGTGACCAGATCGAAGTATTCGAAATCGTAGAAGTTAAACGTACTCTTGACTAATTGACTGTAATTATCGGCTTACTCATTGATGAATAAGCAATAATTGGTTGTTGAATACGCCATGGGGGGCTGGAATTAATCCATCCCCCCATTCTTTCTAATAAGAGAAAAGATATGTCAAAAGAATTTAGCCGCACGCAGCGTGTTGCACAGCAGCTGCAAAAAGAACTCGCGATGATCCTGCAGCGCGAAGTTCGTGATTCTCGCCTAGGTATGGTGACCATTTCTGATGTAGAAGTGTCACGTGACTTAGCTTACGCAAAAGTATTTGTTACTTTCCTATGCGTTGGCGAGCAAACGCCAGAATCATGCCTTGAAGCACTGCGTGAGCACGAAGCTCACATTCGTATGATGCTAGGTAAGCGCATTCGTCTACGTCTGACACCTGAAGTCCGCTTCCATTACGACAATACCTTAGTTGAAGGTATGCGTATGTCGAACCTTGTTTCTGAAGTGGTAAGCGAAGATAAGCGTAAGCAGCAAGAGTCTGGTCGCGAAGAAGACCAAGCAGGAGAAGAGTAATGGCTCGTCGTCGTAAAGGTCGTCCAATTAATGGTGTTGTCCTTCTGGATAAACCAACAGGCATTTCATCTAATGATGCGCTGCAAAAAGTAAAACGTATTTACTTTGCAGAGAAAGCAGGTCATACCGGTGCTTTGGATCCCCTAGCGACAGGTATGCTGCCAATTTGTCTGGGTGAAGCAACTAAGTTTTCTCAATTCTTGCTCGATTCAGATAAGCGTTACCGAGTGATTGCTAAGCTAGGTGAGCGTACTGATACGTCAGATTCTGATGGTGAAGTTGTTGAGACTCGCCCAGTGGATGTGTCTCTAGAGAAGCTAGAAGCATCTATCGATAAGTTCCGTGGTGAGTCTGACCAAGTACCTTCAATGTTTTCGGCATTGAAGTATCAGGGGAAACCACTGTACGAATATGCTCGTAAAGGCATTGAAGTGCCGCGTGAATCGCGCAAGATCACTGTGTACGAAATCGTACTACATCGCTTTGAGGGTGATGAAGTCGAGATGGAAGTTCACTGCTCTAAAGGGACTTACATCCGTACAATCGTCGATGACCTTGGCGAGATGCTTGGCTGTGGTGCTCACGTGACTATGCTTCGTCGTACTGGAGTAGCAAAGTATCCTTACGAGAAGATGGTAACGCTTGAACAGCTCAACGAACTGCTAGAGCAAGCTCATCGCGATGAAGTTGCGCCGAAAGAGTTACTTGATCCACTGTTGTTACCGATGGATACAGCCGTGGAAGATTTACCAGAAGTGAATCTGAATGCTGAGTTAACCAACTTAGTACAGCACGGTATGCCAGTGCAAGTATTCGGCGCGCCAGAAGGAACGCCTCTGCGTATGACTTCTGGTGAAGAGAAACTCTTTATTGGTGTGGCAGAAGTTAATGATGACGGTAAGGTTGCGCCTAAGCGCCTTGTTGTTTTCCGAGATGAAGCTGAGCAGTAATTTGCTTTCCCCGCCAATTAAAAAAACCGAAGCCTAATGCTTCGGTTTTTTGTATCTAGCCACTAAATAGCTACTCGATGAGACCGCTTTGTTTTAGTTGCTCGCGCAACTGCTCGGCGCGTTTACGATTCACGCCAAAATCTGAATAGCCAACACGTGACTCTGAGCGTACCACCAGTGTGTCACCGTCTATTTTCAATTCTAGGTCATCAACAAAGCGCATGACCTTCGAGGTACACTCGATACGTAAGTAACCCCCTTCTTTGACTGCAGTTTTCGCCCCAGGTAGTTTAAGGGCAGCTTGCTCGATACTTTCTAGGTTCGCATTTGCTGTCAGGGTATACGGGGCGAGTTGATATTTCTCGCGCTGATCTTGGGTTGAGACGCAGTTAGGTTTATCACCACATGGTGAAGCAGTACGATCCGTCATGGTTTGAACTCCTTGGCTACAGGCGGTTAAACCCAACATAGCGATGGAAAGAAGAGCTGCTTTCTTCATGTTGAATTCCTGTTTGTTATTTTGGGCTTAATTATATGTAGCGTAAGAAAAAAGGATCCAATTATCGGATCCTTTTGTGATGTTGATAGAGCTAAAAGTCGAATTAGACGTCTAGGTAGTCGAGAATACCTTCGGCTGCTTTTCGCCCTTCATCAATTGCGGTTACAACCAGATCTGAGCCGCGAACGGCATCACCACCGGCAAAGATCTTTTTATTGCTGGTCTGGAACATAAACTCTTGTTCTGATGGCGCTTGGATGCGCCCCCATTGATCGAGTTCAACGCCATAAGGTTCAAGCCAAGCCATTTTATGCGGCTGGAAACCAAATGCCATAATGACTGCATCAGCTTCAAGTATATGTTCACTGCCTTCAACCGGCTCTGGGCGACGACGTCCAGCCTCATCTGGTTCGCCAAGTGCGGTCTTAACCACCTTAACACCAGAGACTTTACCTGAACTATCCAGTTCAAGACCAAGCGGCTGAAGGTTGAACATAAAGTTAACCCCTTCTTCCTTGGCATTTTTCACCTCGCGGCGCGAGCCTGGCATATTGGCTTCATCTCGACGGTAAGCACAGATGACGTGGTCTGCATTTTGGCGAATAGAAGTACGAACACAGTCCATGGCTGTATCACCGCCACCAAGCACCACAACTTTCTTACCTTTCATATCAATGAATGGTTTGTCATCCTCTAAATCCATCACTTTATAGGTATTGGAAATGAGGAAAGGCAGCGCGTCGTAAACGCCTGGTGCATCTTCGTTCTCAAGACCTGCACGCATATTCTTATAGGTACCAACGCCAAGGAATACCGCATCGTAGTCATCGATAAGCTGCTGCATTTGGATGTCTTGACCCACTTCAGTATTAAGGCGGAACTCAACGCCCATTTCACTAAAGACTTTGCGGCGGTTCTCCATCACCCCTTTTTCGAGCTTAAATGATGGGATACCGAAGGTTAGTAGCCCGCCAACTTCTGGGTAACGGTCAAACACGACAGGCTTAACGCCGTTACGAACTAGAATATCAGCCGCCGCGAGACCAGCAGGGCCAGCACCAATAATGGCGACTTTCTTATCAGTCCATTCGACTTTCGACATGTCTGGTTTCCAGCCCATCTCAAAAGCTTTATCAGTAATGTACTTTTCAATATTACCGATCGTAACGGCACCAAAATCATCATTAAGAGTACAAGAACCTTCACACAGTCGGTCCTGTGGACATACTCGGCCACACACCTCAGGTAGGCTATTGGTTTGGTGGGATAATTCTACCGCTTCGATAATACGCCCTTCATTGGCCAGCTTTAGCCATTGAGGGATATAGTTGTGAACTGGGCATTTCCATTCACAGTAAGGGTTACCACAATCTAAACAGCGATCCGCTTGGGCTGTCGCTTGTTGCTTAGTAAAAGGTTCGTAGATTTCGACGAATTCAATCTTACGAATTTTAATTGGCTTTTTCGCAGGATCTACACGTTGTACGTCGATAAATTGGTATACGTTCTGGCTCATGATCTATACATCCTCCATGACTTACTGGGCTTGAACGCGCAGTTCTGCAGCGCTGCGACTTTGGTGACCAAGCAGAGTGTTTAGATCTGCCGCTTTTGGTTTCACCAAGTAGAACTTTGGAATCCATTCATCAAAGTTCGCCAAAATATCTTCAGCATGCACTGAGCCGGTTTCTTCTAGGTGTTCCGCAATCAGACCACGTAGATGTTCTTGGTGAATGTGTAAGTCAGATAGGGCAACTGCCTCAACTGACTCTTCATTTACGCGGCCTTGGAAGTCCTCATTCTTATCCAATACGTAAGCAAAACCACCAGTCATACCCGCACCGAAGTTAACGCCAGTAGCGCCAAGTATCGCAACAATACCACCAGTCATGTATTCACATGCGTTATCGCCAGCACCTTCAATCACGGAAATGGTGCCTGAGTTACGTACGCCGAAACGTTCACCTGCGGTACCTGCGGCAAATAACTTACCTCCGGTTGCACCGTATAGACAGGTGTTACCAATGATAGTCGCTTCATTACATTTAAATGCTGTGCCTTGGTGAGGTTTGATGACGATCTTACCACCTGCCATACCTTTACCAACGTAGTCGTTAGCATCACCAGTCAAGTAGAGCTCAACGCCGCCAGCATTCCATACACCAAAAGATTGTCCGGCAGTGCCATCTAAGTGGAGCTTAATTGGCTTGGCAGCCATACCTTGGTTGCCATAACGCTTGGCGATTTCACCAGATAGGCGCGCGCCAATTGAACGGTCGGTATTGATGACGTTATAGAAGAAGTCTGCGGATTGCTTCGCTTCCACAGCGGTTAACGCGTCTTCAATAATCTGTTGGTTGAGTTCTGCTTTATCAAACGGCGCATTAGGCTCCGTCCAGTAAACTGGGTGGCCTTGCGGTGACACAGGCGCTTCCAAGATATTTGAAAGGTCGAGTTTGCTCTGCTTGGCGGTCATCCCTTCTACTGCTTCAAGTAGATCGGTACGGCCAATTAAGTCAGTCAGTTTCTCAACACCAAGCTCAGCAAGCAGTTCACGTACTTCATCAGCTAGGCCGACAAAGTAGTTCATCACCATTTCAGGCAGGCCTTTGAAGTATTCTCTACGTAGGGTGTCATCTTGGGTTGCAACACCAGTCGCACAGTTATTTAGGTGACAGATACGTAAGAACTTACAGCCCATTGCCACCATAGGCGCAGTACCAAAGCCAAAGCTTTCTGCACCTAAGATAGCGGCTTTGACTACATCAAGACCTGTTTTTAAGCCACCATCGACTTGCAGGCGGATCTTATGGCGCAGGCCATTCGCGACTAGTGCTTGCTGAGTTTCAGCTAGACCGAGTTCCCAAGGGCTCCCCGCGTATTTTACCGAGGTCAGTGGGCTAGCAGCAGTACCACCATCATAGCCGGAGATGGTGATAAGGTCGGCATAAGCTTTGGCTACACCAGTGGCGATAGTACCAACGCCCGGCTCAGAGACCAGTTTTACCGAAACCAGAGCTTTCGGGTTTACTTGCTTAAGATCGAAGATCAGCTGGGCCAAGTCTTCAATTGAGTATATGTCGTGGTGAGGTGGCGGTGAAATTAGTGTCACGCCCTGTACTGAGTAACGAAGTTTGGCGATCTCTGCCGTTACTTTATGGCCCGGTAGCTGACCACCTTCACCAGGTTTTGCACCTTGTGCTACTTTAATTTGCAGCACGTCAGCGTTGGTTAGGTAGTGCGGCGTAACACCAAAGCGGCCAGAAGCAATCTGCTTAATGCGCGAGTTACGTTCAGTGCCAAAGCGACGTGGGTCTTCACCACCTTCACCTGAGTTCGAGTAACCACCTAAGCGGTTCATTGCAGTGGCAAGTGCTTCGTGTGCCTCTGGGCTGAGTGCACCAATAGACATGGCCGCCGAGTCGAAACGCTTAAACAATTCTGTGCTTGGTTCAATCTTCTCAAGCGGAAGAGGAGTGTCAGCCTTTTTCAGCTGCATTAAGTCACGCAGCATCGCAGTAGGGCGTTCATTTACCTGCTTAGCAAAGCTCTTGTAGTCTGATGACTCACCCGATTTGACCGCTTGTTGCAGTGTGCCGACCACATCAGGGTTGTAAGCATGGTACTCGCCACCGTGAACGTATTTGAGCAACCCACCATGTTCGATAGGTTTACGTTTAGCCCAAGCTTTACGAGATAAGTTGTAAATGTCTTGCTCGAAGTCTTCGAAGTTGGCGCCTTGAATACGTGTCGTGACACCTTTAAAACACAAGTTAACCACATCTTGGCTTAGACCAACCGCTTCAAACAATTGTGAGCAGCGGTAAGAAGCAACCGTCGAGATGCCCATCTTCGACATGATCTTATACAGACCCTTGTTGATGCCGTATTGGTAGTTCTGCATCACTTCACGGTAGCTCTTATCAATACCGCCATCATCGATCACTTTACCCAGCGCCTCGTAGGCTAGGTATGGGTAGACGGCAGTTGCACCAAAACCAAGTAAAACGGCAAATTGGTGAGGATCACGTACTGTGCCTGTTTCTGCAATGATGTTGGCATCACAGCGTAGGTTGGCATCAATAAGACGACTTTGCACCGCACCGACGGCCATCGCTGCCGGGATAGGTAGCAAGCCTTTTTTCAGATTACGGTCTGATAAAACAACCAGAACGGTACCATCTTGCACCACTTCAACCGCTTGGTCACACAGGTCTTGAATTGCTTTCTCTAGATCTTTCTCTTCAGGATCGTAGTTAATATCTAAGATTGTGCTGCGGTAATGCTGGTCATTAAGTTCGAGCAGCTGCTGCATATCAGAGTAAAGCAGAACTGGTGAGCCAAATGTCACGCGGTGGGCATGTCCATCCGTTTCACAGAAGACATTCATCTCTTGGCCAATACTGGTTGCCAGAGACATAACATGCTTCTCACGGAGCGGGTCGATTGGTGGGTTAGTGACCTGAGCAAACTTCTGGCGGAAATAGTCAGTGACTAAACGCTCTTTAGAAGAAAGTACCGCCATAGGGGTATCATCACCCATTGAACCGACAGCCTCTTGGCCCATATCACCAAGTACTCGCAGTACCTGATCGACTTCCTCGTTGCTCATTGCAAACTGTTTCTGGTAAGTCTTTAGCTGATCATCAGCGAAGCTGCGTTCACCCACTTTATCATCCGGTAATTCGGAGAATGGGGTCAGTTTATGGACGTTGTTATCCATCCATTCGCGATAAGGGTGGCGACCTTTAAGGTCATTATCAATCTCGCTCGATTGCCATAGCTTGCCGCGGCGAGTATCGACGACGAGAAGTTCACCCGGTCCGACACGGCCCTTCTCTGCGACTTCATCTGGCGCGTAATCCCAAATACCGACTTCAGAGGCGAGGGTGATAAGTTTGTCTTTAGTAATAACATAGCGGGCAGGGCGCAGGCCGTTACGGTCTAAGTTACATGCTGCATAGCGACCATCAGATAGAACAATACCAGCAGGACCATCCCAAGGCTCCATATGTTTGGAGTTAAAGTCGTAGAACGCGCGCAGATCTGGGTCCATATCAGGGTGATTTTGCCATGCGGGCGGAACCAGCATGCGCATCGCTCGGAAGATATCCATGCCACCAGCTAAGAACAGATCCAGCATGTTGTCGAGACTTGAAGAATCTGAGCCCGTTTCATTAACGAATGGCGCAGCGGTCTTGAGATCCGGTAACAGTGGCGATGAAAATTTGTAAGCACGCGCACGCGCCCATTGGCGGTTGCCTTCAATGGTATTGATTTCACCATTGTGCGCTAAGTAGCGGAACGGTTGAGCAAGTGGCCAGCGTGGTTGCGTATTGGTTGAGAAACGCTGGTGGAACAGACAGATCGCTGACTCCATTCGAAGATCGGCAAGATCTAAGTAGAAGCGTGGTAGATCCGCAGGCATACATAGCCCTTTGTAAACCATCACTTGAGTCGACAAACTACAGATATAGAAGTCACTATCATCAGTGATCTGTTTTTCAATACGTCGACGGGCAATATAGAGGCGGCGCTCAATGTCGCGCTCGCGCCAGCCCGCTGGAGCTGAGATAAAGACTTGCTGAATATTTGGCAGCGAATCTGCTGCAATTGGGCCAAGTACTGCTGAGTTAGTCGGGACTTCACGCCAACCTGAAACGGTCAAGGTCTCTTGCGCAAGTTCTTGGTTTATAACATCTTTGGCTGATTGTGCTTTAGCTGGATCTTGGTTGAAGAAAATCATACCGACAGCATATTGCTTGCCGAGGTTAAAGCCATTCTCTTCAGCGATTAAACGTAGGTAAGAGTCCGGTTTTTGTAGCAATAGGCCACAACCATCACCGGTTTTTCCATCTGCTGCGATACCGCCGCGGTGAGTCATGCGATCAAGTGCTGAAATAGCGGTACGTACCAATTTGTGGCTTGGTTCACCTTCCATGTGTGCAATCAAGCCAAATCCGCAGTTGTCTTTCTCAAGACTTGGATCATATAGAGCCATTGCAATTCTCCCTTTGCTTCACCTGTCTTCCCGACAGAACTACCAACATAATAAGGGTTGGTATATATGACTAACTATGCATTCTAATTGTTATATATCGAATAGATATGCGCTAAATATTCTTAGAATATTTAACAAAATTTGAGGAAATCATTTTCATCGACTTCACAACGTATAGGTTATTATGAAAAAGGTCAAGTTCCTGGTGGAAAATCATGTCAATGTGCGATTTACCACTTAATACGCTGTAATTGTCTATAAAATTCAGATGGTTAAGGTTTTTGTTGTTACATTTTTGCAACAAAGGGCATTTCAAGATTATAAAAAAGACCAGCACAATGTACTGGTCAAATCATAAAGTTTGGAAGGAATGATTGCTTAATTAAGACCACCTAGCATCTACTAAAAGTGTCACTAGGTGGTTTTAACTTATGCCGATAGCATTAATGAGTTCGCTTTTGCTTCTAGGTTCGAATTACCCATGAGGTAGTCATCGATAGCAATCGCACACTCTCGGCCTTCGTTGATACAACGTACAACCAGTGACTGGCCAGTACGCATATCACCTGCAGCAAAGACACCTTTTTGGTTGGTAGCAAAACCTTCAGTCGCGACGTTACCGCGCTCATCCAGCTTGATATCTAGTTGTGCTAACACACCTGTTGGTTCTGGGTGAAGGAAGCCCATTGCGAGGAACGCCATATCACATGGAATAACACGCTCGCTGCCTTCAACTTCTTTGAAGCTTGGACGCTCACCTGGCGCAGCATCTTGCCATACGATATCCGCAAGACGTAGACCTGTGACTTCACCTTTCTCGTTACCGACAAACTCTTTAGTCAGGATATTCCAATGACGATCGACACCTTCTTCGTGTGAAGTTGAGGTACGGAGAATCATTGGGTACTGAGGCCAAGGCATGTTTGCTGGGCGCTTTTCAGGTGGAATCGGCATGATTTCTACTTGAGTTACGCTTGCTGCCTTGTGGCGGTTTGATGTACCAACACAGTCAGAGCCGGTATCACCACCACCGATAACCACAACGTGCTTATCTTTAGCGTGAATTTCTTCTGTCTTTAGGTCCATGCCATTGGCGCGGCGGTTGTTTTGACCAAGGAATTCCATTGCGAAGTGAACACCTTTTAGTTCACGTCCTGGTACAGGAAGGTCGCGTGGAACCGTTGAACCGCCAGTCAGAAGTACCACATCAAACTCTTGACGTAGTTGCTGAGCATTCACATCAACGCCAATGTGTTGATTAACTTTGAACTCAACGCCCGCTTCAGCCATTAGGTTGATCTTACGATCAATCACATCCATACCCAGTTTGAAATCAGGGATACCGAAACGCAGTAGACCACCGACTTTTTCATCACGTTCAAACACAGTGACCGAGTGACCAGCACTGTTTAGCTGCTCTGCAGCTGCAAGACCTGCAGGACCAGAACCGATGATTGCGATCGTTTTACCTGTGCGTGAACGAGGCGTTTTCGGTTTTGCGTACCCTTCACGGTACGCAGTTTCTACAATGGTTTTCTCAATATTACAGATTGTGATTGGATCTTGGTTGATACCAAGAACACATGCACTTTCACATGGAGCAGGACATACGCGACCAGTGAATTCTGGGAAGTTGTTGGTTGAACTTAAGATGTTCCACGCTTCTTCCCAACTGTCACGGTAAACCGCATCGTTGAATTCAGGGATGATGTTCCCAATCGGACAACCGTTGTGACAGAAAGGAACACCACAGTCCATACAACGAGAAGCCTGAGTATTGATCTTGTCACCAAACTCTTCGTTCAGAACGAATTCTTTGTTGTTTTCAATACGAACTGATGGATCGATCTTCTGAGGAAGTTCGCGACCATGTTCTAAAAATCCAGTAGGCTTACCCATTATACTGCCTCCACTTGTTCCGTTTGTGCTTGCTCTGCTTCAGCCTTACGCTTTAGAAGTACCGCTTTGTAGTCACGCGGCATTACCTTAACCATAGAGGCTAGGCTTGCTTCAAAGTTATCAAGGAAAGACTTAGCGACTTCACTTCCTGTGAATTGAACTTGCTTGGTTAGCATCTCTTTCAGTAGTTGACGATCTTCTGCTTCGATTGGATCTAGGTCTACCAGTTCAGGGTTGAGCTTAGTTTCGAAGTCACCAGACTTATCCCAAACGTAAGCCACACCGCCACTCATACCCGCCGCAAAGTTACGGCCTGTTGAACCAAGGATTACCGCAACACCACCAGTCATGTATTCACAACCGTGGTCACCGACACCTTCAACGACTACTTTCGCACCTGAGTTACGAACACAGAAACGTTCACCAGCCATACCGCGGATGTACGACTCACCAGACGTTGCACCGTAGAAACATACGTTACCAACTACAATGTTATCTTCCGCTACGATGGTTGATTTTGTATCTGGGTAAAGGACTAGCGTACCGCCAGATAGGCCTTTGCCCCAGTAATCGTTCGCATCGCCTTCTACTTCGAACTTGACGCCCTTAGCAAGGAAAGCACCGAAAGATTGACCTGCTGAGCCGTTGAACTTAACGTTCATTGGTTGAGGTAGACCTGCGTCTTTATAAACTTTCGAGATTTCGTTCGACAGCATGGTACCCGCAGAGCGGTCGGTGTTGATGATAGGGAACTCAGCTGTTACTGCTTCACCTTTCTCAAGCGCAGGGATAGCCGCTTGAATCAACTTACGATCGAGAACTTCTTCAAGATTGTGGTTTTGCTCTGTTTGGTTGTAAACGCCATCGTCTTCACGTACTTGTTCAATGTGAAGTACAGGAGACAGATCTAGGTTCTTGTATTTCCAGTGTTTGATGTCTTCACGCACTTTCAGTTTGTGAGACTGACCTACCATCTCATCGATAGTGCGGTAGCCTAGCTCAGCCATCACTTCACGTAGACCTTCAGCCATGTACTGGAAGAAGGTCACAACGTCTTCTACGCGGCCATCAAAGCGTTCACGTAGCGTCTTGTTCTGAGTCGCGATACCAACAGGACAGGTGTTCTTATGACACTTACGCATCATGATACAGCCTTCAACAACGAGAGCTGCTGTAGCGACACCCCATTCCTCAGCGCCAAGTAGTGTTGCGACTGCTAGGTCGCGCGGTGTTTTCATCTGACCATCAGACTGAACGACGATACGGTTACGTAGACCATTCTTCAGTAGAGTTTGATGCGTTTCCGCTAGACCAAGCTCCCATGGAAGACCTGTGTGACGGATAGATGACATAGGTGATGCACCTGTACCGCCATCAAAACCTGCGATAAGAACAACGTCAGCTTTCGCTTTTGCTACACCTGATGCGATCGTACCTACGCCAGCTTCCGATACTAGCTTCACGTTGACACGGCCAGCGCGGTTAGCGTTCTTCAAGTCGTAGATTAGCTGAGCCAAATCTTCGATTGAGTAGATATCGTGGTGCGGTGGTGGCGAGATTAGACCTACGCCCGGAGTCGAGTGACGTGTTGCACCGATCCAGTCATCAACCTTATCACCTGGTAGCTGACCACCTTCACCTGGTTTCGCACCTTGAGCCATCTTGATCTGTAGCTCATCAGCGTTAGTTAGGTAGTAAGACGTTACACCGAAGCGGCCTGAAGCAACCTGTTTGATTGCAGAGCGTTCCCAATCACCGTTTTCTTTGCGTTCGAAACGAGTTGGGTCTTCACCGCCTTCACCAGAGTTCGACTTCGCGCCGATGCGGTTCATCGCAACTGCTAGTGTTGAGTGCGCTTCGTAAGAGATAGAACCGAAGGACATTGCACCTGTCGCGAAACGCTTAAGGATGTTTTCGATTGGTTCTACTTCTTCTAGCGGGATTGAACCTGCTGGGTTCTTAACAAAGTCTAGTTGGCTACGTAGCGTTGCTGCGTTATCGCCTTGGTCGTCTACCGCTTTCGCGTATTTCTTGAACTGAGCGTAGTCTTTGTTGCGCGTTGATTCTTGTAGTAGTGAGATAGTCTCAGGGTTAAACAGGTGTTTTTCACCACGCTGTTTCCACTGGTAAACACCACCCACATCAAGCACTTGTACTGGGATTTCACGAGTCGGGAAGCCGATACGGTGACGTACTAGAACTTCCTTAGCGATATCATCGATCGTTAGACCTTGGATACGTGAAACTGTACCTGTGAAGTACTTATCAACCACAGACTTGCTGATACCCAATGCTTCGAAGATCTGTGCACCGTGGTAAGACTGCAGTGTTGAAATACCCATCTTCGAGAAGATCTTCAGAAGACCGCCATTGATTGACTTACGGTAGTTTTCGAACAGCTCGCGAATGTTTGTTTCCGGATCAAGCTTCTTCGTACGCTGCAGGTCAACCATAGTTTCGATAACTAGGTATGGGTTCACTGCGTTTGCGCCGTAACCGATCAGAGTTGCGAAGTGGTGCGTCTCACGAGCATCACCAGTCTCAACCACAATGTCACACTTCGCACGTAGACCCTTACGGATTAGGTGGTGGTGAACTGCGCCAACCGCCAGCATTGCTGGGATTGCAGCGTGGTTCGAGTTAACCGCGCGGTCTGTTAGAAGGATGATTGAGTAACCATCGATAACGGCATCTTCTGCGTACTGACAGATACGCTTAAGTGCACGCTCTAGTTTGCCTTCGTCTTCACTTGCTTGGAATACGATGTCTAGTGTCTTAGCTTGAAGGTGCTCGTTGTCGATAGCACGTAGCTTCTCAAGTTCAGAGTTAGAGAGAACTGGAGACTCAAGCTCTACTTTTTGACAGTGCTCTGGTGACTCAGCAAGCAGGTTCTGATCTTTACCTAGGTAAGTGTTCAGAGACATAACCATACGCTCACGAATCGGGTCGATTGGCGGGTTAGTTACCTGAGCAAACAGCTGCTTAAAGTAGTTTGATAGATGTTGTGACTGGTGCGAAAGAATCGCTAGTGGCCAGTCGGCACCCATTGCAGAAAGTGGCTCTTTGCCATCTTTCGCCATCGGTACAATGATTTCGTTAACTTCTTCCGAGCTGACACCAAACGCTTGCTGCTTGTGCAGTAGCTTCTCTGGTGAAGGCTGGCTGAATTCGTTGCTCGCATCTGGCAGTTTCTTCAGGCTCAGTAGGTTCTCTTCAACCCACTTCTCGTAAGGCTGTGCTGATGCAATGCCGTCTTTCACTTCTTCATCAGAGATGATGCGACCTTGCTCTAGGTCAGCGACGAAGATACGACCTGGTTGTAGACGACCACGGAACTCAACGTTCTCTGGTTCAATTTCAACAACACCAGACTCTGAAGCCATTACTAGGAAGTCATCTTTGGTCACTGTGTAGCGAGAAGGGCGCAGACCGTTACGGTCAAGAGTTGCACCTACTTGAACACCATCAGTGAAACATACCGATGCTGGGCCATCCCATGGTTCCATTACGTTCGCGTGGTACTGGTAGAACGCGCGACGAGTTGGATCCATGTTTTTGTTTTCTTGCCATGCTTCAGGGATCATCATCATCAACGCATGTGGCAGGCTGCGACCAGATAGAACTAGGAGCTCAAGTGCCATATCGAAGTTAGATGAATCAGATGCGCCTTCTTGACAGATAGGCAGTAGCATGTCGATCTCTGCTTGAGTAAACAAGTCAGATTCGATGATTGCTTCACGAGCTTTCATCCAGTTCAGGTTGCCGCGAACTGTATTGATTTCACCATTGTGAGCAATGTAACGGAAAGGCTGAGCCAGGCGCCAGCGAGGGAATGTATTGGTAGAGAAGCGAGAGTGAACAAGCGCTAGCGCACTCACCATCGTTGGATTCTGTAGATCTAAGAAGTACTGTGGTACTTGCTCTGTGGTTAGCTGACCTTTGTACACCACTGTCTTGTAAGACATTGAGTTGATGTAGAAGTCATCGCCAATGTTTGAAACGCTCTCAAGACAAACACGCACGGTGTAGTTACGTAATACGTATAGCTTACGTTCCAGTTCTTCAGGTGTAATGCCTGGTCCACCAGATACAAAAACGTGTTCAAACTGAGGTTCAGTGCTCAGTGGATCTGCACCAATCATTGAGTTGTCAGTTGGCAGAACGCGGTAGCCAATTACGTCTAGTTCAAGGCGTTTGGCATTACGTTCTAGAATATCGCGACATTGTGCTCGTTTGTGTTCATCTTTTGGAAAAAGAACAACACCAACACCGTATTTCTCAAAAGAAGGCAGCTTAATACCAAGCTTAACGGCTTCTTCTAATAGAAATTCATGAGGTTTTTGTAGCAAGATACCGGCACCGTCACCTGAGCAAGGGTCACACCCTTGACCGCCACGGTGTTCCATACGAGCAAGCATATCCAATGCTTGAGTAACTACTGCGTGTGATTTGCGGTTTTTAAGGTGAGCAACAAAACCGATACCACAAGCGTCATGCTCCAGTTCTGGAGTATAAAGACCCTGTGATCTTTGCTCTCTATCTACCATGGATACATCCTTCCAGTTCAAATAGGCGCAATTTGGCTAGTCGAAACTAGTTCTACGTCCTGTCCTTTATTTTTATGATTCGAAGTCAGCTTAGATTGATGACTTTGATTCCATTCCGTATCTCGCAGGAAAAATATTGCGAGAAAAACAATCCTTGGTGATTTCCCTGTTTTTTGTATCACTATTTAGTGATTTATATAGGTGGGAGTGGGGAAATACCGACGTTTTAGTAATTGATCGTGTAATTAAATACACAAAAAAAACTAAAATCTGAAAGTATCCTACAATTTTGTCAGCTCGAAATGCAATCAAAAATCGCCTCTGTTGCTCAATTTTTTCGTAGTTTAAATGAATAATATGTTTAACTTTTACGTAACATTCGGCTTGAGGCACGTATTTAATGCATGTTTATTGACTTTGCTTAACTCGTCTCTTGTTTGAAAAGGCTACATTACGTTATTTGATATTTTCAAAACTGTAATTAAATTACAAAGATCGCAATGATATTCATTCTCATCGTTTTAAAGGGGAAATATGCAGTTACATGAGCTGGTTAACACCATCGGCCAAGATCTCCAACGTCGTTATGGAGAAAAGGTACATAAGCTGACCTTGCATGGTGGTTTTAGCTGCCCTAATCGTGATGGCACAATAGGCCGCGGTGGCTGCACATTCTGTAATGTTGCCTCTTTTGCTGATGAGCAGGCCCAGATTAAGAGTATTCATGAGCAGTTGACAGATCGTGCAGGTGAAATACAACGTGCTAAAAAGTACCTTGCTTATTTTCAGGCATATACGAGTACTTATGCTGAGGTCCAAGTCCTAAAGAATATGTATGAGGAAGCCCTTAAAGCGGCGGATATTGTCGGCTTGTGCGTTGGTACTCGTCCAGACTGCGTACCCGACGCAGTATTAGATCTGCTTTCTGAGTATGTTGAACAAGGCTATGAAATTTGGCTTGAACTAGGTTTACAAACTGCAAACAACCAAACGCTGAAGCGGATCAATCGTGGTCATGATTTTGAATGCTATGCCGAAATTACCCAACGAGCTCGAGCCTTAGGCATCAAGGTATGTACTCATTTGATTGTCGGACTACCTAAAGAAACTCGGGCTGATAACGTAGAAACGCTTACTAAGGTTTTAGACGTGGGAACCGATGGCATTAAGTTACACGGTTTACATATTGTCGAAGGCAGCACGATGGCGAAGGCTTGGAAAGCGGGACGACTGGAAGCGCCTGAGCTTGAAGAATATGTCTCGATTGCGAGTGAACTGATTAGAATGACTCCTCCAGACGTTATCTTTCATCGTGTCTCGTCAGCTGCACGTCGACCAACATTACTCTCACCGTTGTGGTGTGAGAATCGTTGGCTGGCAATGACAGAGATTGGCCGAGCGCTAAATCGTGAAGGGGCGCAAGGATCATCAATAAATCAATCGTTTATATATACAAAGCCATTATTAAAAGCAGAATAACTGTCTATAAGCTGATATCTTTGTATCCTTATAGGATGAGTTGTTAGCTTTTGGCATGAGAGATTAGATGGATCAAGTATTGGTATGGTTATGGGACGCCTCCCACGGACATGGCTTTGATCTAATAGTCATCTTGCTGTCTATCTTGGTGGTTGCCAATATTTATGCTCGCTTTCAAAAGCACTTAGAGCAAGTTTTACTCAGCTCTCCCTCTGCAGCTTTGCTTATTGATACAAGTAGTGCCGAGCTTCTTCTCGCCAATTCGTTAGCTAAGCAATTACTCGGTGTTCGCAAGGTAGGAAAGTCGTATTTTTTACCTCAAAAAGTCACGCAACAAGAGTTAAAACTTCTCATCGAAAAACTCGATAAGAGTGACTCTTCTCAGATCTATGCTTCCCAGTGGAGTATTTCTAAACATACGCAAATTAAGCTCGATGTAACAGGAAGAAAGACTGTTTTCAGAGGCAGAAGGGTTTGGTTTGTTAGTTTGCTACCACATCAGGATACGCCCCAAGAAAAGCTAGCTGAAATGCAGTCGTTGCGTATCTATAAGAGTGCGTTTGATCATTTGTCTGAACTCGTATTTATTAAAAATGTAGAGGGAGAAGTGGTCTCTGCCAATCGAGCTTTTCAACGCTTTTGGCAAAACCGCTTTGAAGAGGGGGCCGCTGATATTGAGGGTATTATTGAAGGCCGAGCAAGTAAACGTCGTTGGACTACAACGCCTGACGGAAGAAGCTGCTTATTGGAAAGTAATCAGACAGTATTGTTGTCTCCTGAAGGAAAAAAAATAGGCTCACTAGGCATTAGTCATGATGTGACAGATTGGCATAATATGCAGCGCAATTTACGTGATGAAATGGAAAAGCGTAAAGATACTGAAGTTGCGTTAGCACAGAGAGATACGATATTGCAAAATATCTTAGAGTCTTCCCCGGATTCTATCGGTATTTTTAACGAAAATATGGTTTATCAAGCGTGCAATAAACCCTTCGTTACGGCATTAGGTATTTCTGATGTTGACGACCTAATCGGTAAGCGGCTGCAAGATGTAATTCCGAATGAAAGCTACCGCCGCTTGTCTGAAACGGACAATAAGGTTTTATACGAAGGTAAGTCATTACGCTATATTGATCGAGTCGTCAGCAGTAATGGTGAATCCACTTGGTATGATGTGGTGAAATCGCCATTTAGAGATCCTGCATCTGGCACTAATGGTGTGCTGATAATGGCTCGCGATGTGTCTGAACGTTATTTGGCGGAGCAAAGACTAGAAGAGGCGAACCTCGAACTGGAGCGATTAAGCTTTATCGACGGGTTAACTCAAATTTCTAATCGTCGTCGGTTTGATGAGCAGTTAGAAACGTTATGGAATATTCATATTCGTGAGAAGCAGCCACTAACGGTTATGTTATGCGATATAGATTTCTTTAAAGGTTTCAATGATTTTTATGGGCACCAGAAAGGCGATGAGGCATTAATCAAAGTTGCCGAAGTGTTTGAGCACGTGTTGCCTCGTTCAAGTGATTGCGTCGCGCGATACGGCGGTGAAGAGTTTGGTTTTATTCTGCCAAACACGACAGTCGAAGGTGCGAAAAAAGTAGCGGATCGAATTCACCAAGGCGTTGCTCAACTGGCCATTGCTCACCAAGCCTCGGAAGTTTCTTCCATTGTCACAGCCAGTGTTGGCCTCGTATCCATTGTCCCTCAACCTTATGATAACAGTGACTCTATAGTGGCTTTAGCTGATAGCGCTCTCTATCAAGCTAAGGCAAACGGCCGCAATCAAACTTGTGTACATCACACATCCAATAATTAACTCTGCTCGGTACGGGATTCTTTTCGCTGTTAGTTTGGAAAACAGGTAATATTGTTACACTTCTCAATCTATTGATTAGACTCAGTATTGCCCTTGTTTCCATTCGGAGCGTTAGATGAAGCCGATAAAAAACCTCGCCCAATATTATGTAGATTTGCTCGTTAAACTGGGCATATTGCGTTTTTCCATCTTACTTGCTTTGGCGTTGGTCGCTTTAGCTGTTGTTGTACAAGTCGGTATTACGTTGGTTTTAAGTGGCCATGTGGATGATATTGATATTGTTCGATCTGTTTTCTTTGGTCTCCTAATCACACCTTGGGCAGTGTACTTCCTTTCTGTTGTAGTCGATCAGCTAGAGGAATCTCGTCAGCGTTTGTCTAAATTGGTTTCTAAGCTCAAAGATATGCGCTCACGAGATCAAGAGCTTAATAACAAGTTGCAGCAGAATATCGCCAAACTAAACCAAGAAATTGAAGAGCGCATCAAAGCAGAAGAAGCTCGCGAAGAAGCGATGAAAGACCTAGAGAATGAGGTTTATCAGCGTGAGAGAACTCAGTTGGAGCTAGCTGAGCGAACGGCGTTGCTGCGTTCGTTTATCGATGCGTCACCAGATTTGATCTACTACAGAAATGCAGATGGCGTATTCTCTGGTTGTAACCGCGCGATGGAAGAGCTTACCGGCAAGAAAGAGAGTCAGCTGGTGGGGCTAACGCCTTGGGATGTCTACAGCAAGGAAGTTGCCCAGCAAATTGTGGATACTGATGAAAAAGTTTTTTCTGATAATCAGGCGCTGACGTATGAACAGTGGCTTGAATACCCAGACGGTCATAAGAATTACTTCGAACTGCGTAAGGTTCCTTTTTACAGCAAAGATGGTCGTCATTTGGGGTTAGTCGGGTTTGGTCGCGACATTACCGAACGTAAGCGTCATGAAGAATCTTTAGAAAAAGCCAGTCGTGACAAAACCACCTTTATTTCGACGATCAGTCATGAGTTAAGAACACCGCTCAATGGTATTGTTGGCTTGAGTCGGATGTTGCTCGACACTCAGTTGAATGAAGAGCAGCGTCATCAGATGCAGACTATTAATGTTAGTGCCATAACGTTGGGCAATATCTTTAACGATATCATCGATATGGATAAGTTTGACCGCAGAAAATTAGAGCTTTATCCATCGGCACTGAATTTTGAAAACTTTGTTGCGGAGTTAGAGAGTATCTCGGCATTAATGGCGTCACAAAAAGGATTACGTTTTGATTTAGAGCGCTTAAGTACTTTGCCTTCTGAGATTGAGGTGGATGCAACGCGCTTGCGACAAGTGTTGTGGAATTTGATCAGCAACGCGATGAAATTCACCAAAGAAGGTGGCGTGGTGATGACTGTTAGTGCAGAGGTTGAAGATAAGTTTGCCAACATCACCATGGAAGTAGAAGACAGTGGTATTGGTATTCCAGAATCGGAACTCGATAAAATTTTTGCTATGTACTATCAAGTGAAATCTGGAAAAGATAACTTGCATGCTGTTGGTACAGGTATTGGTTTAGCGGTGTCTAAGCAACTGATCAATATGATGGATGGCGATATTTCTGTGACTAGCGAAGAGGGTTTTGGTAGTACCTTTACGGTGACCATACGCGTACCGCTTGCCGAGGAACAAGAATCTGTGGCTGTAGAGCCAGCAGAGCAGAAAGAGCTCAACATTTTTATGGTTGAAGACATAGAGCTCAATATTACGGTAGCCCGCTCTTTGCTTGAAAGTATGGGACATGAGGTTTCTGTTGCGATGACAGGGCAAGATGCCATCGAGATGTTTGACCCTGAGCTGTATGATTTGGTGTTCTTAGACATACAGTTACCAGACATGACAGGATTTGATGTCGCAGACTTCTTCCGTAAAACCTATAAAGATCTCCCACCGCTGGTGGCATTGACAGCCAATGTGTTGAAAAACAAAGCAGAGTACTTAGAGAAAGGGATGGATGATGCGATTAGTAAGCCCCTTTCAGTGACGGATGTTCATAATGTTATCGCTAAGTTTACGAATGACCATCATGAACCAGTAAAAGCAGAGCCTATTCTGCAACCAGCAGATGAGGTGGAGAGTAGTGAGATATATGCTCGCTTGCTCGACCTCGATATGCTTGAGTCGTATGTCGGAATTGTTGGGGCTGCGCCTGTTTTGGACAGTATTACTATGTTTGAAGAGATGATGCCTGGGTATTTGCAATTGCTGGATTCCAACATGACAGCGAAGCATCAAGAAGGGATTGTTTCAGAAGCGCATAAAATAAAGGGGGCAGCAGGCTCGATTGGCCTGAAACACATTCAAAGTGTCGCACAAAAAGCACAATCTCCAGATTTACCTGCTTGGTGGGAAAATATCGACGATTGGGTAGAAGAAATGAAGAACGAGTATCAGTATGATATACAAGTACTGAAAGAGTGGTTAGAGAGTCAAACTCCGCAACAAGGATCATAGAATGAAAAAACTCGCTCTGCTGTCGCTAGGTGCAGCACTTATGGTTGGCTGTGTAAGCGAACCGATGGTCTGGGAACAGACAAATACGACGCAAATTGCTCAGTCAACAATTGAGTTAAAGAGCAATCTTTGGGTTAATAAGATGCCAACGATTGGGGCTGTACAAGACAGTACTCTGCATGGTGCTCTGTACCTTGAGTCCGATAAGGTATTACCTGCACAATTAGATATTGAGAGTATATCTATCAAACAAGATGACGAAATATGGACGATTGATGGCGACTTACTGGATCTGAGAACGCACAACGAAAGTCAGTGGGAAGTCGCGTTTGTATGGCAGTTTGAATTAAACCCAGAGCGTCCAGTCGATGTTGCTGTGCAAATGAATGTCGACAATAAGCTACAGTGGCTTGTTGAGAAGAATGTGAAAATAGATACGGTCTACTAATGCTATCGCAGTTAGTTTTCGTAAATAAAAAGAGCAGGCATCAAGCCTGCTCTTTTAGTTCGTATTCTGGATTATTTTTTCGCAGTTTTTAAACCTGCGTTGATATCCATAATATCTTGCTCACTTAGTGTTCCAACCGCTTGGCGAAGCTGAAGTTCACTTAGAATGTAATCATAGCGAGCATTTGACAGGTTCTTATTCGCATCGTACAGACGGCGTGTTGAATCAAGAACATCAACAATAGTTCGAGTACCTACATCAAAACCAGCTTCTGTTGCTTCTAGAGCCGATTCTGCTGAAACCACGGTTTGTTCGTAGGCACGTAGCGCACCGATAGAAGCACTGATGTTGTTGTTAAATGCGCGAACATCTTTCACAACACTGCGGTATTGCGCCTCTAAGTCTTGGCTAGCTGCGACATAGCTGTACTCAGCTTGCTTCGTTTGCGAGCTAATATTACCACCCGTGTATAGTGGTACGGCTAGGTTAATGCCTACGTTGAAGTCAGAGTTATCGCCAACGTAACTTGCGTTATCGTTGCGCTCATCACCGTAGTTATACCCACCATCAAGCGTTAGGGATGGTAAATGCCCTGAACTTGCTAATGAAATTTGATCTTTTGCAACATCTTGAGCAATTCGAGCTGATAGTAGGCTCAAGTTTTTCTGTTGCGCTTCTTCAATCATCTGGTTAATTGGCGTTGAATTGCGGCTAGCAGAGAAGCGTTTTGTATCAAGCACATCTAAGTTTGAATGTTCTTGGCCAGTAATCTCGCGCAAACCTTCGTAGCTATTAATCAAGCTGTTTTCAGCCAATACTTCATCAGCGAGAACTGCATCGTATTGTGCTTGGGCATCGTGAACGTCAGTGATTGCTGACAGACCCACTTCAAAACGCTGCTTCGTTTGCTCAAGTTGGCGACCTACTGCTGCCTTTTCGGCTTGAACAAATTCTAGGTTGTCTTGAGCTCGCAATACATCAAAGTAAGCTTGAGCAACACGTAGAATAAGTGCTTGTTGAACTGCCGCATAGGAAGCATCTGCTTGTCGTGCTGTTTTCTCTGACACGTCTAATGTTAACCAGCTTGAGCGCTTGTACAGTTCTTGCGAGAAGTTAATACCAGCGGTTAGCTTGTCGCTATCGCGAGGGTCTAAGTCGCTACGATTAATGTTGTAACCAGCAGTTAATGTGATTTGTGGTAGTAGCGTCGCGCGACTAGAAGTTACTGCTTCAAACGCTGCATCACGCTGCGCAGCGGCACTGAGTAGTGTCGGATCGTTTTCTTTCGCTTGGTTGTAGATGTCGGCTAGCGTATCAGCAAAAGCGTTAGTGCTCATGCTTCCTAGAGCTGCGCTGATAAATAGTGGAAGCAGTTTCTTCATAGGTCCTATTCCTGCCAAAAGATGAAAAAGGTTACTCGTCAAGAGTTTAACCCATACTGATGTTAATTCATGCAAAACTTTGCAAATTTTTACACTTAACTATCCACTTGTGCAATATATTTAATTATTCAATTTAACTCAGAATATAAAAATTATATAAAAAGTTGAGCCAGGTCCTTGGAAGTTAAGCTTTTGTCTGAGTAAACTATAAGATTCACTCAGCGAGGTGCCAAATGCAACCATCTGACAAGCAACAGGGTGAGTTTACTCCCCAAGATGTGGAAATAATCTCAAAAGAGACACTGTTTAAGGGTTTCTTTAGCATGGTCAAATACCGTTTTCGACATAAATTATTCGAAGGCGGCTGGAGCCAACCGCTTGATCGAGAAATGTTTGAGCGTGGTCATGCTGCGGCAATGTTACCTTATGATCCTACTTCTGATCAGGTCGTGATTATCGAACAAATTCGCGTGGGAGCATTAGAGCATGCTTCCCCTTGGCAGATGGAAATTGTAGCTGGCATTATTGATCGTGGTGAAAGTGCAGAAGATGTCGTTCGTCGAGAAGCCATAGAAGAGGCTGGAATTGAGGTGACGTCACTGGAGAAAGTGACATCTTATTATCCTTCTTCAGGTGGCTGTTCAGAAAGGTTGGATGTCTACGTCGGAAAGGTAGATGCGACAACCGCGCACGGCGTTCATGGTTTAGACTATGAAGGTGAAGATATACGTGTCCATGTCATTAGTCGTGAAGAGGCTTATGAGTGGGTAACAAATGGTAAGTTTGAAAATGGTGCTTCGATCATTGCGCTGCAATGGTTACAACTGAATCACCAACGTTTAAGAAGCGAATGGCACAAGTAGCAGTTAAAAAGCCGTATCATGTTGATTTATCTGAACTGATGCGCACTTATGAAACAAATTATGCGAAGCTCAACGCTCTCATTCCAAGCAATGCGAGTGTAGGGGATGTTCGCTGCTATCAAGCTGCTAATATGACGTATCAAATTCAAGTGGGCGAAGTCACAAAGTACACAACTTTGGTCGATATTTGTCAAAGCGATGACGTTCCAGTATTTCCATTACCGAGAATGTCTGTCAGGCTCTACCACGACGCTCGCGTAGCAGAAGTCTTTGAATGTGAGCATTTAAAGCGAGTCAATGCTCGTTATGAATACCCAAATGACAAAATGGTTCAACAGGATGAAAAAGCACAATTGAACCGATTTTTGGGCGATTGGTTAACGTTTTGTCTACGGCATGGTATCAGCCGGACGCCGATCAATATTTAGGTTTGAAATTTTGAAAGTAACGTCAAACTCTTCAGATAGCAGTATTAAGCTGCTCCAAATTACTGACACCCATCTGTTTGAAGCGACAGATGGTAGTTTGTTGAGTGTCAACACCGGCGAGAGTTTTAAAGCGGTAGTTCAAGAAGTGATTGAGCAGCAGCGTGACTACGATGCCGTGTTGGCTACTGGTGATATTTCTCAAGATCACAGTGAAGCTTCTTACCAATGCTTTGAACGCGGAATTGCGCCATTGGTAAAGCCATGTTTTTGGTTGCCAGGGAATCATGACTATAAACCGAACATGACGTCGGTGATCCCCTCTCAGCAGATACAGCAGGTTGAACATGTTTTATTAGGCGATCATTGGCAGATGATTTTGTTGGACTCTCAAGTTGTGGGCGTTCCCCATGGTCGCTTGAGTGATCAACAATTGGCTCTTCTTGATGCCAAACTGACTGAGTATGCGGATAAGCACACCTTAGTGTTGCTACATCACCACCCAATTTTAGTTGGTAGTGCTTGGCTAGATCAGCACACATTAAAAGACGCTGAAGATTTTTGGCAAGTGGTTGAAAAGCATAGTAACGTCAATGCGGTATTGTGTGGTCACGTCCATCAAGATATGAATGTGATGCACAATGGGGTTCAAGTGATGGCTACGCCATCTACCTGTGTGCAGTTTAAGCCAAATTCGGATGACTTCGCATTGGATACCTTGTCTCCGGGGTGGAGAGAGTTAGAGCTTAAAGCCAATGGCCAATTAGTAACTACGGTGCATCGCCTTCCTGCCGGATGCTTTCAGCCGGACTTCAACTCAGCAGGCTATTAAGGGATACTAATGAAACCGTCACTCCTTTTGTATATCCATGGTTTTAACAGTTCGCCACTATCACATAAAGCGAATGTGATGAAAGCATATTGCGAACAGTTGAGACCGGACATAAAAGTGCTGGTTCCTCAGTTACCTTGTTTCCCAGAGCTCGCAGCAAACTTGTTGTTGAGTATTGTCGAGCAATATAAAGATGATTACCGGATTGGTTTAGTCGGCAGTTCACTGGGTGGTTACATGTCTATGTGGCTAAATAATCGATATGGCTTTCGTGCTGTGGTTGTTAACCCTGCGGTTAAGCCTTATGAATTATTGGCTGATTACCTCGGTGAGCAAGTTAACCCGTACACCAATGAAAAGTATCTTCTGGAAGAGCAACACATTGATGAACTGATAGCACTGGATACACCGACAATTCGAGATACATCCGATTTTTGGCTACTTCAGCAAGAAGAAGATGAGGTACTCGACTATCGACAAGCCGTGAGTAAGTTTGCCGGTGCTAAACAAACGGTAGAAGCGGGAGGGGATCATAGTTTTGTGGACTTTGAACGCTACCCAGAAAAAATCATTAATTTCTTACAACTCTAGAACCTTCCTGTGCAGGAACTTATCATCTTGAACACATTTTGATAGTTTCATTGAGGGAAGAGTCATAAATTTACCCGTTACTTACTTATCTCGCTTGACATCAATACGTCTCTTCCAGACTATGTTTCACTTATGCTGAGCAGGATGCAAAGCGATTAGAGTTTGCTCGTTTTTTCGATTTTTTAATCAATTAGCTAGAGCTTAGTATCCCGCCTGCTTGGCTACCCTTTTATTCTTTATATAGATATTCCGTATTATGACTGAACAATATAATGCGAAAGACCTCTCGGTTCTTGAAGGTCTCGACCCTGTACGACACCGTCCTGGTATGTATACCGAAACGGAGCGACCAAATCACCTTGCACAAGAAGTTATCGATAACTCGGTGGATGAGGCTCTTGCGGGGCATGCGAAAAAAATCAAAGTCATTCTTCATGCCGACCAATCTCTCGAAGTGATTGATGATGGTCGTGGTATGCCAGTTGATATTCACCCAGAGAAAGGTATCTCGGGTGTTGAACTTATCCTAACTAAGCTACACGCTGGTGGTAAGTTCTCAAACGATAACTATAAGTTTTCAGGTGGTCTACACGGGGTAGGTATCTCGGTAGTAAACGCCCTCTCAAAACGTGTTGAAGTGACAGTAAAACGTGGCGGTGAAATTCACGAAATCGCTTTTGAAGGCGGTAATGCAGTGACAGAATTGACGGTAACAGGCACATGTGGCCACCGCAATACTGGTACTTCGGTGCATTTCTGGCCAGACGAAAAATACTTCGACAGCCATAAATTCTCAGCATTGCGCTTAGTGAATAACTTACGAGCGAAAGCGGTTCTTTGCCCAGGCCTAGAAATCATCTTTAGTGACAAGGTGAATAACGAAGAGCATAAGTGGTATTACGAAGACGGTCTGAAAGACTATCTAGCTGAAGGTGTGAAAGGCTACGAAGTTCTTCCAGCTGAACCTTATATCGGTGAGTTTACCGCGGATACTGAAATGGCGACGTGGGCGGTGATCTGGCAGCCAGAAGGCGGTGAGATGATCACCGAAAGTTACGTTAACTTAGTCCCAACTAAGCAAGGTGGTACTCACGTTAATGGTCTACGCCAAGGTCTACTTGATGCGATGCGTGAGTTCTGTGAGTTCCGTAACTTGCTGCCACGTGGTGTTAAGCTAACTGGTGATGATATCTTTGACCGCTGTTCTTATGTTTTATCAGTGAAGATGCAAGATCCTCAGTTTGCGGGTCAAACTAAAGAGCGTCTTTCATCTCGTCAAACCGCAGCGTTTGTTTCTGGTGTGGTTAAAGATGCCTTCAGCTTGTGGTTAAACGAAAAACCGCAACTTGCTGAACAGTTGGCAGAAGTGTGTATCGCTAACGCTCACCGTCGTATGCGCGCAAGTAAGAAAGTTGTGCGTAAGAAGGTGGCATCAGGCCCAGCCCTGCCAGGTAAGCTAACGGACTGTTCAGTACAAGATTTAAATCGCACTGAAATCTTCTTTGTCGAGGGTGACTCGGCAGGCGGCTCAGCAAAGCAGGCCCGTGATCGTGAGTTCCAAGCGGTGATGCCACTGCGTGGTAAGATCTTAAACACGTGGGAAGTCTCTGCTGACCAAGTACTTGCTTCTCAAGAAGTGCACGATATTTCAGTTGCGCTCGGTATCGACCCTGATAACGACAACCTCGATGGCTTGCGTTACGGAAAAATCTGTATCCTTGCCGATGCGGACTCGGATGGTCTTCACATCGCGACGCTATTATGTGCTCTGTTCACGCGTCACTTCCGTGCGCTAGTGGAAGCGGGTCATATCTATGTTGCAATGCCTCCTCTGTATCGTATCGACTGTGGCAAAGAAGTTTTCTATGCCCTAGATGATGATGAGAAAGAGGGCATCTTAGAGCGCCTATCGAAGAAAAAAGCCAAAATCAACGTGCAGCGATTCAAAGGTCTGGGTGAGATGAACCCACTTCAGCTGCGTGAAACAACCATGGATCCAAATACTCGTCGTCTGGTTCAGTTAACTATTGATGACAATGAGCAGACTATGGAAATGATGGATATGTTGCTAGGTAAGAAGCGTGCGGATGACCGCCGTAACTGGCTGCAATCTAACGGTGATATGGCAGAGGTTTAATGAATGTCTAGTGAGATTACATACGATGGCGTTGAACAGTTGCCGATGCGCAAGTTCACTGAAGACGCTTATCTGAATTACTCAATGTACGTAATTATGGACCGCGCGTTGCCATACATTGGCGATGGTTTGAAGCCGGTTCAACGACGTATTATTTACGCAATGTCGGAGCTTGGTCTCTCGGCTGCGGCAAAATACAAGAAATCAGCACGTACTGTTGGTGACGTGTTAGGTAAGTACCATCCACATGGCGATTCAGCGTGTTATGAAGCGATGGTATTAATGGCACAACCATTCTCTTACCGTTACCCATTAGTAGACGGTCAAGGTAACTGGGGTGCGCCAGACGATCCTAAATCTTTCGCCGCGATGCGTTATACCGAAGCGAAACTGTCTAAGTTTGCTGAAGTACTGCTAGGTGAACTTGGCCAAGGTACGGTCGAGTGGCAGCCTAACTTTGACGGCACAATGAAAGAGCCGCAAATGTTACCTGCGCGCCTACCGCACATTCTCCTGAATGGTGTTACTGGTATCGCCGTAGGTATGGCTACCGATATTCCGCCTCACAACGTGCGTGAAGTGGCCGATGCTGCGATTCACTTGATCGATCATCCAAAAGCAGAACTGCCGGATGTGATGAACTTTGTTCAAGGCCCTGATTACCCGACCGAAGCAGAAATTATTTCTCCGAAAGCGGATCTTGAAAAGATCTACCGCACTGGTCGCGGCAGTATTAAGATGCGTGCGGTTTGGCATAAAGAAGGCTCTGATATTGTTATCACTGCTTTGCCACACCAAGTGTCGGGCGCGAAATTGCTAGAGCAGATCGCAAACCAAATGCGCGCGAAAAAGCTGCCAATGGTAGATGATCTCCGTGATGAATCGGATCACGAGAACCCAACGCGTATTGTTGTTGTGCCTCGTTCAAACCGAATCGACTGTGATCAGTTGATGAACCACCTGTTTGCGTCAACGGATCTAGAGAAAAACTTCCGTGTAAACCTGAACATGATTGGTCTCGACAATCGCCCACAGGTTAAAGGTCTAGTACAGATCCTATCTGAGTGGATTGAGTTCCGTCGCACTACAGTACGTCGTCGTCTACAACATCGCCTAGATAAGGTAATGGCACGTCTGCACATCCTTGAAGGTTTGTTGGTTGCGTATCTAAATCTTGATGAAGTCATTGAGATCATCCGCACTGAAGATGATCCTAAAGCGGTCTTGATGGCGCGCTTTGGTATTACCGAAATTCAAGCGGATGCGATTCTAGATACCAAACTTCGCCATTTAGCTAAGCTAGAGGAGATGAAGATCCGTGGCGAGCAAGATGAGCTTGAAAAAGAGCGTGAGAAGCTAGAGAAGCTACTTGGCTCTGAGCGTCGTATGAACACGCTACTGAAGAAAGAGATTCAAGCTGATGCTGATAAGTACGGTGATGACCGTCGTTCTCCTCTGGTTGAACGTGCTGAAGCGAAAGCTCTTACTGAGCGCGACCTAGTGCCAAGTGAACCAATTACCGTTGTTCTATCAGAGAAAGGTTGGATTCGTCACGCGAAAGGGCATGACGTTGATGCTGAAGGATTAAACTACAAGTCTGGTGACAAATACCTTGCTCATGCGCGCGGTAAGAGTAACCAACAGGCGGTATTCCTTGGCAGTGATGGACGAAGCTATTCACTTGAATCGCACTCGTTGCCATCGGCAAGAAGCCAAGGTGAACCTATTACTGGTCGCTTAAATATTACTGCAGGCAGCGCAGTTCGCCAGGTGCTCATGGGTGAAGAAGAGCAGTTGTGGTTGATTGGTTCCGATGCCGGTTATGGCTTTGTTTGTAAAGGCAGCGACTTGTTGTCTAAGAACAAGAGCGGTAAAGCATTGGTGACTTTACCTGCGAATTCTGAAGTGATGGCTCCAGATGCGATTGCGGATCTAGACTCGGATGAAATTGTAGCGATTACTAACCAAGGGCGTATGTTGTTGTTCCCAATTAAAGATCTTCCTCAACTTGCTAAAGGTAAGGGAAATAAGATCATTAATATCCCAGCAGCGAAAGCCAAAGAGCGTGAAGAAATTCTGTCTCACCTAATTGCTGTGCCTAGAGGTGCGACACTTACGCTATATGCAGGTAAACGCAAGTTGGGCTTGAAGCCAAACGATTTAGATAACTTCCGCGGTGAGCGCGGTCGCCGTGGTGGGCTATTGCCACGAGGCTTGCAACGAGTCACTCGAATAGAGGTAGAAGACTCATCCATTGACACGAGTCACGAAGATAGCGCTGAATAATAAAAATCCCATGCATTGCATGGGATTTTTTTGTGGCTATAACGCCTGACCTATAGCTTGGACGCTTAGCGAGTATCTTCAGCAATCGTGACTGATAGTGTTTTCTCTTTGCCTTTTCTCAGAATAAGTACGTCGACGACAGTGCCAGGCCTTAGCTCAGTGACAATGTCTAACACGCTTTGCCGGCCATTTATTTTTTGGTCATCGATTTTTAAGATGATGTCTTGAGCTTCGAATCCTGCATTAGCAGCAGGACCGTTCGGATCTACACCCAATACGACAATCCCACCTAGGTGCTCATTACCTAACAGCCTCGAGGTAACAGAATTAATATCTTGGCCATCAATGCCAATGTATCCACGAATCACACGGCCATCAGCGATGATCTTCTGCATAATTTTGTTGGCGAGAGTATATGGAATCGCGAAAGAGATACCGTAGGTTTCCAACTCAGTAGCTTGTTGGAAGGAAGCGGTGTTGATACCAACGAGTTCTCCGCGTGTATTAACCAATGCGCCACCAGAGTTACCCTCATTTATCGCAGCATCCGTTTGAATAAATGCTTGTCTACCATCGGCACTAATAGAGGAGCGGCCCGTAGCGGAAATGATTCCGAAAGTCGTTGTTTGTCCTAGGTTGTAAGGGTTACCGATAGCTAACACTATGTCACCGACTTTAGGTGCATAGTTGGGATTTAGTGGAATGACAGGGAGGTTAGAGCCTTCTACGCGTAAAATTGCTATATCGGTTCGTCGATCTTTACCAACTAATTGGGCTGCAGCGACTCGACCATCTTGTAGGGCAACGATGATTTGATCTGCCTGAGCGACTACATGATAGTTGGTAATGATGTAGCCTTTTTCACTAACAATAACACCAGAACCCAACCCTTGGGTTAAGAGCTTTGAGCGATCGGCTTCAGTGTATTTTCGGCTATAAATATTGACGACGGCAGGTGCTGCATTCCGCACTGCGTGATTAAATGAAATTTGTTGTTGACCGCTATCTTCCGACTGTTTTGATGGGGTCGGTGGCAAGATATTGCTTCGTAGCGAAGGCAATGCGAGCAGCAATAAAGCTGCAGTGGCAAGCCCTAAGCCTACGGAACGCAATACAAATTGCAGCATACTGTCCTCGTCTAGCGTCTGATGGAGATAAGTTGCTGAAGAATAGCACTAGATGGGGCAATAATAAAAGGACAGTAGACTTTCCCACTGTCCTTTCAGTGTGAGTTCGCGTTTTTCTACTCACTTACAAGTTTTATGATTAACGGATTACGAGATACAAAGTGCGGTCACCTCGCTGAATGTTAAGCGCTAGAACTCCAGGTTGCTTCTCTACCACTTTACGGAATTGCGCAAGATTCTTAACGCGTTTGCGGTTAACTCCAATAATGATGTCACCTTCCTCTAGCTGATAAGCGGCAGCGTTTGATCCCGCTTGTACCGATGTCACTTTTACGCCTTGTACAGCGTCACTCGAGTTAGTGTTGGATAGTTCTGCACCAGATAAGCCTTCGTGTAACTTGTCTGCGGTTGCTTTTGCGTTTTGCATTTCACCCAGTGTTACATCGAATTGTTTCTGCTTGCCATCACGGATGACACCAAGTTCAATCTTCTTACCTGCTCCTAATGTGGCAACCTTCGCGCGTAATTCGCTAAAGGACGTAATTGCTTTACCATTAATGGAAGTAATTACATCACCAGCCTCAAGCCCAGCTTTATCTGCGGCACTGTCGGGAACTACTTGGCTAACAAAAGCCCCTTTACTTGATTCGTAGCCCAATGCCTCTGCTAGCTCCGAGGTTATTTCGCCTCCTTGGACACCTAGCATTCCTCGTTTAACCTCACCAAACTCTAAAATTTGGTCGGTAAGATTAGTCATCATATTGGATGGGATCGCAAAGCCAATCCCGACATTACCACCGTTGGGACCCAAAATTGCTGTATTGATACCAATCAGTTCACCATTTAGGTTAACTAAAGCGCCACCTGAGTTACCGCTATTGATCGCTGCATCAGTTTGAATGAAGTTTTCAAAATTTTCTAAGTTAAGTCCGCTTCGACCGAGCGCAGACACTATGCCAGATGTGACCGTTTGACCTAAACCGAACGGGTTACCAATAGCTACACTGAAATCACCAACGCGTAGCTTGTCTGAATCGGCGATTTTGATTTCCGTTAAATTCTTCGCTTCTTCCAGTTTAAGTAAAGCGACATCAGACATCTGATCGCCACCAACCATCTCGGCGTCATACTCTCTACCATCATGTAACTTGACACGAATCTTCTCTGCACCATTGATGACGTGATAGTTAGTTACAACATAGCCTTGCTTGGCATTGATGATGACCCCGGATCCTAATCCGCGAAATGGACGTTCTTGCAGTTGCTCTGTAGGAAAGTCAGGCCCAAAGAAGAAACGAAATTGCTCAGGAATATTTTGCTTGGAGACTTGAGTGCCTTCCACTGAAATACTGACAACAGCTGGTGTAACTTTCTCAAGCATGGGAGCCAAGCTTGGTAGCTGCTCGCCATTAACAGAAAGGGGCAATGCTGCGGTTGCAGGCATTGGTGTGATGATTGAACTTAAGCTTAATGATAGGACGGTTAATGCAAGCAAAGGTTTTTTCATCTGATAACTCCTACTTAGTTAAGGTCTTAAATCTTATATTTGATTGAAAAATAAAAGATCAAGTGACGCTCGTGAGAGTTATGACTCAAAAACCTTTGCAAAGTTCAGCAATTTTTGTGCTTATGATGCCTTTGCTGTTACCGCTTGTTCAGAATCGAGGATCTCTTTCTTCTCTTCTTTTAACAAACCGGTCGCACCTGATGCGTAGTCCTTTGGTGCTTCATTAGACGCATCATTTATGGAGTCTTCTGTTACCAGCTCGGGTTTGCTCTGCTCAGCCACTTTCTTGTTGAAAGGGTTGTCTTGTTCAGGAATGTTTGGCAGTAACTCAGAAGACGTTTTCGTCATGTGTTGGTAAAGCTTAGTGTATTCTTTACCAAGAGAATCGAGCATTTCTGCGGTTTGAGCAAAGTGATCAGCAAGATCTTGCTTTTGCTGCTCTAACTCAAACTTCGCTGTTTCTAATTCTTTTTGGGTGCTTTTTTGTTTCTTATATCCAGGTGTCGTTAGACGAGAAATGATGACACCTAACAGAGTTCCAACAAGCAAACCAACTAGGGCGTAAATCCAAGGCATATTAGCTCCTTATCGTTGTTATTTAACATGTTTATTACTGGTTAGTTACACATGTTCGTTCGACATGGTACTATGAGACCATCAGCCAATAAAGAAAAATGCATGTGCTCTACATAGCAGTTTCAACTCTTCTTCTGTAGGTCCTCGAAGTCATGACGCCCTTAGATATTTATAAAAAAGACATAAAAGAGCATGGTTTTCAGCAAGATGACGCTCAGCTTCAAGCCGTCACCGCTCTAGATACGCTTTATCATCAGTTTGTTCAGTATGTGAATACTCCCATTGAAAAGGTTACGGGGTGGAAAAGCTGGTTTGGGAAAAAGCCCGAGCTGCCAGTTGCACCTCAAGGGCTTTATTTCTGGGGGGGCGTTGGCCGTGGTAAGACTTATCTAATGGACACATTTTTTGATGCTCTCCCATCAGATAAAAAAATGCGCGTCCACTTTCACCGTTTTATGTATCGAGTACATGATGAATTAAACGCGCTTGGTGATGTTAATGATCCTTTAGAGTTGGTCGCCGATACCTTCAAAGCGGAAGCTGAGATCATCTGTTTTGATGAGTTTTTTGTATCGGATATCACCGATGCAATGATTTTAGGTACCTTATTCCAAGCGTTGTTTGCTCGCGGTGTTGTCTTAGTTGCGACGTCTAATATCCCGCCTGAAGATCTGTACCGAAATGGTTTGCAACGTGCTCGCTTCTTACCTGCGATTAAACTGATTCAAGAAAACTGCATCGTGCTTAATGTCGATAGTGGTATTGATTATCGTCTTCGTACTCTCGAACAGGCAGAGATTTATCACCATCCGCTTGATGAACAAGCAAGTAAGAACCTTCATCGTTATTTCGAACAGTTAGTTGGAGAAGATCGAAAGGGAGAACAGGTAATAGACATCAACCATCGCCAATTGGATGTGGTTGAAACCTCTGAAGGCGTTTTGCATGCGACGTTTAGTCAGCTGTGTCAGACGCCTCGCAGTCAAAATGATTATATAGAGTTGTCTAGAATCTACCATACGGTACTGCTGGCTGATGTAAAGCAGATGGATAGGACTATTGATGATGCTGCACGTCGTTTTATAGCCTTGGTGGATGAATTTTATGAGAGAAATGTGAAGCTAATAATCTCGGCAGAGGTAGCATTGGAAGAGCTTTATACCAATGGGCTGTTAGAGTTCGAATTCAAACGTTGCCAATCTCGTTTGATTGAAATGCAGAGCCACGACTATTTGGCAAAAGAGCATTTGGCGTAAAGATATTCGAGTTTCGGTACAGATTGAAAAAAAATGAATTTTTTGCCTAAAAAGAGGTGATTTTTTCAACTGACTTCTCTATAATCCTGCGACCCACCGTTACTGCAGACCTTGATTATCGAAGGTATTTCGACATAACGGGTCGAGAGTGCCAACCACTCGAAGGGGTGTTGACTGGACTCTTAGTCAGTGGGAGCGAAAGCTCCTTAAGTGTAAATTTAAATAATTAACGGGTTATTATTAGCATGAAAACTTTCGTTGCTAAACCAGAAACTGTAAAACGCGACTGGTACGTTGTAGACGCTGAAGGTAAAACTCTTGGCCGTCTAGCAAGTGAAATTGCATCTCGCCTACGTGGCAAACACAAAGCTGAATACACTCCACACTGTGACACTGGTGATTACATCATCGTTGTTAACGCGGAGAAAGTTACTGTAACTGGTAACAAAGCTAAAGGTAAGATTTACTACCGTCACTCTGAATTCCCAGGTGGTCTTAAGTCAATCAGCTTCGAGAAGCTAATTGATCGTAAGCCTGAGATGGCTCTTGAGCTAGCAGTTAAAGGTATGCTACCACGTGGTCCTCTAGGCCGTGCTATGTACCGTAAGCTGAAAGTTTACGCTGGCGCTGAGCACAACCATGTTGCTCAACAACCACAAGTACTAGACATCTAATCGGGGATTTCGAAAATGGCAGAGAATCAATACTACGGCACTGGCCGTCGCAAAAGC
>NZ_CFHWOM010000032.1:0-48352 GCF_984391705.1 Vibrio sp.
CAGGTATGGACGCATCTCCAAAAGGTGTTGCAGCGTTCCTATCTGAGCACGCAGAAGACCTAAGCAAGTAATTGCTTAAACGCACCTAAGCTCAAAGGGTGTGATGGTTGGACGATATAAAGCTAATTAAAATAAGCACTAAGTGCACAGCAAACGCCAATCAGTTATAAGTAAAGTCTTAATCGAAAGCCCGAAGCAATGCTTCGGGTTTTTTTATACCTCTTTCTGCCCCTCCCCCTATATAGGCAGAAAGACAACATATCGCTAAAGAGACAAAAAATATCGGTTTACAGACTTTCTCGATTTCAGCCCTTTAAAGTCCCGATGGCTCTCTTTATGATGACTCTAACTTAATTTGAGAGAGCAACGACGCCCTCTAACCAAATACAAACACGGAGATTCAACATGGCTTACTTTTCTCTTGCTTTTGGTACCGCGACTAAAAACCGCGACGGCAAAATCATTGAAGCATTTTTTCCAAACCCAGTACTAAACCCTGCAGATGCACTTGTTGACGCAGTCGCAAAAGTGGCAGGTTACGAGCAAGGCAACCAAGCTATCGAAATCTCTGCAGCGCAAAGTGCTGAGCTTGTCGCAGCGTTTGAAGCAAACGGTGATACCGCAAACGCGGCATTCGCAGCGAAAGCAGCAGAATCAGCTCAACCACTTGTGCTTGTTGTTCTTGCAACTGATGAAAAACCTGCATCGGTTGCTGAAGGTTTCCTAAAGCTACAACTTATCTCTAACCGTCTAGTTCAGCCACACGGCACAGTACTTGATGGTATCTTTGGTCTGCTACATAACATCGCGTGGACAAATGAAGGCCCAATCGATCTACCTGAACTTGCTGAGCGTCAAATCGAAGCTCGCTTAGCGGGTCGCGCACTGTCTGTAGACTGTGTCGACAAATTCCCTAAAATGGTCGATTACGTTGTGCCAGCAGGTGTTCGTATTGCAGATACGTCTCGCGTTCGTCTTGGCGCACACGTTGGCGAAGGTACAACAGTTATGCATGAAGGCTTCATCAACTTCAACGCGGGCACAACTGGCGTGAGCATGGTTGAAGGCCGAATTTCTGCTGGTGTTGTCGTTGGTAACGGCTCAGACATCGGTGGCGGTGCCTCTATTATGGGTACACTATCTGGTGGTGGTACTGTTGTTGTTTCTATCGGTGAAAACTCACTGCTAGGTGCAAACGCGGGTCTTGGTTTCCCTCTAGGCGACCGTTGTACGGTTGAATCTGGTCTGTACGTAACCGCAGGCTCTAAAGTACGCATGCTAGACTCTTCTGGCCAAGAAGTAGAAGTGGTTAAAGCGCGCGACCTAGCTGGCGTGTCTGATCTTCTATTCCGTCGCAACTCTGTTACGGGTCAAATCGAATGTCTTGCAAACAAGTCAGCGGTTGAGCTAAACAGCGAACTACACAGCAACAACTAAAGCTAAGCGAATTCTATAAGCCGGGCTTCATAGCCCGGCTTTTTTGGACCCCGATTCCCTTAACGTGGCGCGATGCAGCGCACTCCTGACACTCGCCAAAGCAATCACTTTATGGAACGGAATAATCACAAATAAGTAGCTATACCCAATCCAGCTATAGGTGTTTACTAGTGTCGATAACGTAAACTGCCCTGGCCCACTTTTCAGTACCGACAAGCTCACCTGCATATGCTTGTCGCGTGTCGTACAAATTATCTCGCTCTCTGATAACCACTCGACTTGATGCAACCCAGGTGTGCAACCTTGCTCAAGCTGCTCTGCGCTTAAACCCTCTTCTCTTTTTGAAACCGCAAAACCTAAAGGTTCAACTAGGCGATTTCTAACCGCCAGCAAAGCTTCAACAAAAGCGGGCAGATGACCAAAAATATCCACATAGACTTGCGCTGGGCTACGCTCAAGATCAGCGAGATAAAAGCTCAAACTGTCACTAAAACCTCTTTTGTCCTGACGGCCTGCTAATCGGCTACATGTAGGAATACCTCCTGTTGTAATCCTCATCAAATCAGTTCCTTAACCATTTTCTTTAAAGCAGCCCTCACTTCAACGCCCCCGATAATGGCTAAGAACATTAAAGCTCCAGGTATCAGAATCATCATAAGCAGTGGCCGGAGAAGATAGGAGAAACACAATAGGCCCGGAATGAATATCCCCCACCGGCATAAATGAACGATGAAATTTCTAAGTATACTTTCCATAGTTGACCTCAAACAAAAAATGAGCGCGCTCAATTTTATAAATGAGCACGCTCAAATTGTCAATATCTCGTACAAAGAGTATGATTCAAACATAAGATCGAGAGCTGGAATCGAGATGAGTAAACGAGAGCAAACGAGACAAAAAATCCTTACAGCGGCATGGCAACTATTTGAAACCCAAGGCTATCAAGAAACTTCAACCCGTCAGATCGCTCGACATGCTGGCGTCGCTGATGGCACGGTGTTTAGCCACTTTGATACCAAACTAGCCATTCTTAGAGAAGGCATGTTGAGCCAACTTGCTCAACTTTCACAGCAAGCTCTCAGCTCCCCAACTCAAGATGCACTTGAACTGGGTATGCAATTTTCGCAAACCTACTATCGTTATTACTTTGCTAACATCAATCTTAGCCGCGCATTACTTAAAGAAGTCATATGGGATATGGACTACTACCAATCCTTTAATCGATCACTGTTCGAAGCGACCATCTTGCCTCCTTCAGTCATCAACAAGATGCCCGTGATCCTAGACTGCTATTTTATGACTCTGATTAGCCACCTAAGTAAAAACCAACCGGATGTAGAACTGGCACTCGAAGAGCTTGAATACAAATATCGAGTGCTACTTGGTGAGTCTTGATTAGCAATAATAAGTTTCGAACGAACAAATACTCGACATCACGGAACCACAACACTCAACAACATCCACTCCAAAATTAACATCTCATTGACATTTTTATGCTCGAACGCTCATTTTGAGCGTTTTTTGGTTTTCGTATTGATAGGACTGTGGAAAATGGGGAACGTGATAGAAAAGATCGCATGATGCGCTTGCTTACCATGCTAAAGACTAAAATATAGATAAGAGACCAAAAAAAGGATTGCAACCATGACTGAGCAAAAATACATTGTCGCGCTCGATCAAGGCACCACCAGCTCCCGTGCCGTGATTTTGGACCACGATGCAAATATCGTGAGTATATCTCAGCGCGAATTCACTCAGATTTATCCTCAGTCCGGTTGGGTAGAACACGATCCTCTAGAAATCTGGGCAACGCAAAGCTCAACCTTTATAGAAACTTTAGCAAAATCAGGGATTAGCAGCGATCAATTAGCGGCTATTGGCATTACCAACCAACGAGAAACCACCATCGTATGGAACAAAGAAACAGGCAAACCTGTTTACAATGCCATTGTTTGGCAATGCCGTCGTACAGCTGAAATCTGCGAGGAACTAAAAGCCCGTGGCTTAGAAGAATATGTAAGAGAGAACACAGGGCTAGTGTTAGACCCGTACTTCTCTGGCACCAAAGTAAAATGGATTCTGGATAACGTAGAAGGTGCGAGAGAAGCCGCTGAAGCTGGCAAACTATTATTTGGTACTGTCGATACGTGGTTAGTATGGAAAATGACCCAAGGCCGCGTTCATGTTACCGACTACACGAATGCATCACGTACCATGCTTTTTAATATCAATACCCTCACTTGGGACCAAAAGCTGCTCGATGAAATGGGGATTCCTGCATCAATGATGCCGGAGGTTAAACGCTCTTCCGAAGTGTATGGTCAAACCAACATTGGTGGCAAAGGGGGAACTCGCATCCCAATCGCTGGCATTGCAGGAGACCAGCAAGCAGCACTGTATGGGCAGATGTGTGTTGAAGCAGGACAAGCGAAAAACACCTATGGTACTGGCTGCTTCTTACTCATGAACACAGGGCAAGAGAAGGTAACATCAAAAAATGGCCTACTCACCACCCTAGCTTGCGGCCCCAAAGGAGAGCCGGCTTACGCATTAGAAGGCGCGGTATTCATGGGCGGTGCTTCTATTCAATGGCTGCGTGATGAAATGAAATTGCTCGCTGATGCGAAAGATTCAGAATACTTTGCGACAAAAGTAGACTCTTCAAACGGTGTTTATGTGGTCCCTGCTTTTACTGGCCTTGGCGCCCCTTACTGGGATGCTTACGCCCGCGGCACCATTGTCGGCCTCACTCGAGGCGTAAGTTCAAACCACATTATTCGTGCAACTTTAGAAGGCATCGCCTACCAAACAAGAGATGTACTCGATGCCATGCAAGCAGACTCTGGCATCCAATTAGCCAACCTTCGCGTTGACGGCGGAGCAGTGGCCAATAACTTCCTAATGCAATTTCAATCCGATGTTCTTAATACCGAAGTACACAGACCGCAAGTCACCGAAGTGACTGCGTTAGGGGCAGCATACCTTGCTGGCCTTGCGGTTGGCTATTGGGGTAGCATTGATGAACTGCAAGATAAAGCTGTGCTAGACCGCACGTTTGAGCCTCATGACTGTGAAGAAAAACGCAACCGCCGCTATAAGGGTTGGAAACGCGCAGTTAAGTGCGCTCAAGTATGGGCTGAGATGCACACTGAAGAGGATTAACCTTTAAAACCCCAGTTTAAATTACAAAAGAGCGTCAATTTAGACGCTCTTTTTTGCGCTTCAGCCCTGATTCCTTCGACACTAAACTTCTCACAACGAACGAATTCGAGCACAATAAACCAAAATATTGTTTTCGAATTTGACGCATTGAGTGCAATGCCTAACTCGCAGGAGCGATAAGTGAAGCAAGTACCAAGACATCAGCAAATTGTAGAGCTGGTGCAAAAGCAAGGTTATGTCAGTACTGATGAACTAGTAGAGCAATTCAATGTAAGCCCTCAAACCATTCGCCGTGATTTGAATGAGCTGGCAGATGCCAATAAAATCCGCCGTTACCATGGTGGTGCAACAATCCCATTAAGCTCGGAAAACACCTCTTATAACACGCGAAAAAGCTTAAACTTTAACGAAAAAGACGTTATCGCCGAAGAGGTAGTTAAACATATTCCTGATGGCGCGACCCTATTTATCGATATTGGCACCACCCCAGAAGCGGTAGCTCGGGCACTAAACAAAAATCATAAACAACTTCGGATTGTCACCAATAACATCAATGTTGCGACTATTTTGTTACCTAACCCTGAGTTTAAAGTGATATTGGCTGGTGGTGAGGTACGCAATAGAGACGGCGGGATCGTTGGTGAAGCAACACTAGACTTCGTAAAACAGTTTCGGCTCGATTTCGGTATCTTAGGTATCAGCGGTATCGACTTCGACGGCTCCCTACTCGACTTTGATTATCATGAAGTTCGCGTCAAGCAGGCTATCATCGAAAACAGCCGTAGCGTTTTCTTAGCGGTAGACCACTCTAAGTTTGGCCGCAATGCGATGGTGAAATTAGGTAACATCTCCCAGTTGCACATGCTGTTCACAGACAAACAACCTCCTAAAGAGATTCAAACCATATTAAAAGAATACGCCATTCCTCTAGAAGTGGTCGCAAGTTAACGCTATTTACATACTTGAAACACTGGCAACAAACCACAAGCCTCTATGACTATATAGAGGCTTTTTTTGTGCATAAATCACACAAAACGCTCACAAACGAAAATAAATAATGATCCAAAACGAAACTACCGCTACGATTCCATTATGTTCATTAATGCTCGTTCGCTCAAAAGGATCTATTTATGAGTCTCAATAACACTGCTGCCAATTCCCCTTTGGATCTTATTATCATTGGTGGCGGGATCAATGGAGCCGGAATTGCCGCTGACGCTTCTGGCCGAGGACTTTCCGTTGGTTTATATGAAGCCAGTGATTTTGCCTCTGCCACCTCTTCTGCTAGCTCCAAATTAATCCATGGTGGCCTACGTTACTTAGAGCATTACGAGTTCCGCTTAGTATCCGAAGCTCTTGCAGAAAGAGAAGTCTTACTAAGCAAGGCACCGCATATCGCACAACCGATGCGCTTTCGCTTACCTCACCGACCATTTTTGCGCCCTGCTTGGATGATTCGCTGCGGACTATTCCTGTATGATCATCTAGGCAAACGTACCACTCTGCCTGCCAGTGAATCGATCAACTTATCCGAATCAGGCTTACTCAAACAAGAAATGAAAAAAGGCTTTGAGTATTCTGACTGTTGGGTCGACGACGCGCGCTTGGTATTGCTCAATGTTATGGAAGCTCGAGAGAATGGCGCAGAGATCCGCAACTATTGCAAAGTTGAGGGGGCGACTCGTAAAGGCGATTTATGGCATGTTTCGATCCTAAACGTGATGACAGGAGAACGCTTTGAGCGTCGAGCGAAAGCCCTCGTTAACGCCGCTGGTCCTTGGGTAAAACAGTTCTACGATGATGGCCTAGAGCAAGTCTCACCAAGAAACATCCGTCTAATCAAAGGCTCCCATATCGTCATACCTCGAATTCATGATGAGCCTCAAGCCTACATTTTGCAGAACAAAGACAACCGCATCGTCTTTATGATCCCTTACTTAGATAAGTTCTCGATCATTGGCACTACAGACGTTGAATATAAAGGCGATCCAAGAGAGGTATCCATATCAAAAGAGGAAGTGGATTACTTAATTGATATCGTCAACCAGCACTTTGTTCAACAAGTCAGTCACGATGACGTGGTCTGGAGCTATAGTGGCGTTAGACCTTTGTGTGATGATGAGTCAGATTCGCCTCAAGCGATAACACGCGACTACACATTGGAGCTTGAGGCAGAGTTCGATCAAGCTCCTCTACTGTCCATTTTCGGTGGTAAACTCACCACCTACCGAAAACTGGCGGAATCAGCGATGAGAAAGCTAGAGCCTTTCTTCCCAAATATGGGCTCCCCTTGGACAGCAAGACAAGCGCTACCTGGAGGCAATTTTAGTTGTACGAGAGAACAGCTCGCCGAGACGATCCACTCTCAATACACTTGGCTGCCACTCACCCTAATTCAACGCTACGTGACCCAGTTTGGCACTCGAACTTGGCAACTACTTGAAAACACGAATGGGCTTGAAGAGATGGGGATTAAGTTTAGTGATTCCGCGGAAGGAATATTCCAGAAAGAGATCGATTATTTGATCGATAATGAGTTTGCCCAAACTTGTGAGGATATATTATGGCGCCGCACTAAGCTTGGGTTGTATATATCAGAGCAAGAGCAAAGCTCGATAACCGACTACGTACAAACTCTATCTGAAGAGGCTGTAATTAGCTTATCCCAAGTGGGCTAAAGAACCTTTTCCTCCAAGGTGAAGCCTCCTGTAACTTTCACCTTGGAGGCTTTTATTCTGCACTTTTAACCTGGGTGCCCATCGACTCTTGGCTTTGTGAGCATCGCGCCAAACTTGTAAACAAACAGACCAAATGCCAGTGCCCAAAGGGAAGCACTTATGTTTACCCACAGCATCATATTGGCAGGGTCGAAAGCGACACCTAAGCTACGCACCACCGCAGCAGCAATGATTGCGGCAAATGCGATCGCCATATTCGGTCCTTGATAGATAGCGCGCCCTGTGTGACCCATTGTCACTCGTGCAATCATCGCCAAGATCACCCCACCTATCGCGCCTATGGCGAACAAGTGCAACATATTGTGTGAAGCAAATGGGTTAGTCATCAGGCCACGCAACAATAGGCTGACGGGAATACATAAATAGGTAGCGTGCAGTGACCATACTAGTGGCTCACTAAGAGTTCGCCACGGCTGCCAGCGCATCACTCGAACTAAATGTGCTAAGCCAGAAATCACCATTAACGGTTGACCTAGCTGAGCAAAAGTCATGGGGAAAAAGCTTAAAATAAACAAACCCGCCAATGGGAGATTCGCGATCCAATCTAACCATACGAGCGGTTGAGGCTTGTCAAAGCTAAAGCGGCGCGCCGTAAAAAACGGAATGACTCGGCTGCCCATAATGGAAAGCAGCAAGGTAAACCACCAAAGCATCGCTTGCCAAACCGCAGATGCTGGAAATGGAGGCATCCCCTTTATCGCTGCATAACTGGCAAAATTCGCAGCAATGGCCAAAACAAACAGAGGAACAAAAAACAGGTTACGCCAACCTTTTGCTTTTACAACTCTGTGACCAACTTCGTACGCAGTCAGTGCAAGAAACAGAGCTTCAATACTGGAAATTAACCACAGTGGCGCTGGTGTCCAAAACAAGACTCTAGGTAAAAGCCAGAGTACGACTAACAACCCTAAACGGTGATGCTTGGTACCATTAATTCCAGTCCAGTTTTGTACCGCAGTTAAGACAAAGCCAACCACAATGGCCATGGCAAAGCCAAATAGCATCTCATGAACATGCCACCAAAGCGCCGGGACCTTTAGCGCTGAAGGCTGACCCGATTGAAACATCCATACCCAGACAAGAATAGAAAAAACGGCATAAACAGAGCCGAGTAAAAAGAAAGGTCTAAAGCCTAAACGTAACAGAGGTGGGATTGCCTCTTCGACTTTTTTGTCGGTAATATTGAGCACTGAGTGACTCCTAATGCATACACTATCAAAAACATACTTACTTCGTATCGCAAGAAACGTTCCAACTTACTAAGCCCCTACATTTCTGGCTTTAGTCACGCAAAATTAAACAGTATAAGTCAATATGACCCTACAAAAATAAGTCATTAAGACTCAACGATGTCATTGTTATCACTTTTCATCTTCCATTAAAGTCGGTAGTTTAAAACCGTATGAATTGGCAAATTTAAATCGAGCCAGACAGAGGAGAAAGGGATGACCCACTACATTTTCGGCTATGGCAGTTTAATGAACTCTGCATCACGTCAATTGACGGGGCAAACCTCGCCGGCGATTCCCGCGACCGCGCATGGGTTTAAACGTTATTGGGGAAAAGTGGATGACAGTTACATACTCTCTCCACTTGTCGTCGATAAAGGGGAAGGCCTAGTTAATGGCGTTTTATTGAAAGTCGACGAGAAAGGGTTACAAGAGTTTGACCGACGCGAGCGTGGTTATCAAAGAGTCAATATTGAACTCGTACAGCTCGATTGCCAGCAAGACCTGTCTGAACACGATCGTATTTGGGTTTACATTAAAGATTGCCCAGAGCCGCCCTGCTCACTTAGCCCCATCATGCAAACTTATGTCGATACGGTTCTAGCCGGCTGTTTAGAAATCTCAGAACATTTTGCCAAGCAGTTTGTTGAGCACACAATTGGTTGGCATTTCCCATTAGAGAATGACCGCCACCAGCCTAAGTACGGAAATTTAGCAGGAGTAAAACCAGAGCACCACAATCAGATCGATGCTCTGGTGGCTGAAGCGAGAGCCTGAACGTCAGCCAAATTAAAAGCGAGAGTAATCACTCTCGCACACTACTTTTCTTAAGCCACGCCATGGCCTTTTGATGCCGTCCAAATTCGGTACCATTGCTCTTTCGTCAAAGACAGCTCTAGCGCACCAACCGCCGTTTTAACGCGCTCGATTTTACCACTACCAAGGATAGGCAAAGGATTAGAAGGTAAGCGCATTACCCAAGCGTACACCACTTGATCAATAGAGCTCGCGCCAATTTCTTCGGCCACTTCATTAAGCGTCGTTCGTAGACGGCTCAACTGTTCACTGTCACCACTAAACAACTCACCTTTTGCTAAACATGACCACGCCATTGGTTGAATGCGCGCCTGTTGGAGCAGCTCAAGCGTACCATCTTCCGTCACTTGTAAGTTAACTGGGTTGATTTCAACCTGATTAGTGATGAGTGGCGTGTCTAAGCGAGATTGAAGCAATGCAAATTGTGCTGGAGTAAAATTCGAAACTCCGAAATGCTTTACTTTGCCTACTTGCTTAAGCTGAGCAAACGCTTCAGCGGCCTCATCAGCATCCATCAACAAATCTGGACGATGAAGAAGCAACACATCTAAGTGATCAATGTTAAGACGCATTAACGATTCATCGACAGATTTTAGAATCGCATTTTTACTGCTGTCATAGTGATTGACCTGGTTACCATAACCACGGTAGATCCCACACTTTGATACGATTTGAATTTGTTCTCGCAAACCACTATCAAGCGCCAGTACTTCACCAAACAATCGCTCACACGCTGATTCAGGACCGTAAACGGGAGCATGATCGACGGTGGTGATACCCAACTCCACATGTTGTTTTACAAAGGCATGGTGCTGCTGAGTCGTCATCCCCCACTCAGCCATACGCCAGTAGCCTTGAATCATTGGTGAAAACACAGAGTGTTCTTTTTGCATGCTTACATCCCTACTCATATAGGCCAACCAAAGCGTAGGCCAACTATTTAACTGCTTTCACTATACGCCCGAGTTACGCAGTGATTAACCCCACGTTTGAGAAAATATAATTCTATATAGAGAACAATAAATATAACTTAGTGCACTATGTTGAATTATAATCTCCCAAACGGGGTAGATAATGGGTGATAAACTATGCATAAAATGCACAAGCGATTTGAGCGTTACGCTCTGTTTAGTGAGGTCGCCAATCAGCTCAGTTTTTCAAAAGCCGCCGATCATTTAGGCATATCGCGAAGTTACCTCTCTTCACAAATTCAGGAGTTAGAGCAAGAGCTAGAGACGAGCTTGTTAATACGCTCAACTCGAAGTGTGAGGCTCACCTCTGCCGGCGAGAAGATCTTACATAAGATGCAAGGCGTTAATGCGGCTATCTTACAACTGGAGAAAGAGCTAGAGCATACCAAAAACGAGGTGTCAGGAGTGTTAAGGATCACTGCACCAACTATCTTCAGTCACCGCTTTCTGATTACAATCTGCCGCGAGTTTCAAACTCTCCACCCTCAAATTGAATTTGATCTCGACATTGGTTACACCCGAGCAGATCTGACCAAAAGTAACTTTGATCTGGCCATTCGCGCCACTAACAACCCTCCAGAGAATATGGTGGCTAAAAAGCTGATGTCATATCAGCATATTTGCTGTGCCTCACCGAAATACTTAGCGCAAGCAGGGCAGCCAAGTCATCCTCAGCAACTAACACAACACAATTGCTTATCTGATCCCCACCTGACGCGCTGGTCGTTTTTTGATGGCAAACAGCCAATTGAAGTTACCACAGATGGAGACATGTTCATCAACGATAACTTATTGTTACTTGAAGCAGCAAAACAAGGCAAAGGCGTCATTAAAATGCCCAATTATCTTGTCCAGCCTGCCATAGACAGCGGTGACCTAGTTCAGATCCTCGACGATTATTTCATTACCGAAAGTGGCATTTACTTGATATATCCACCTCAACTACGAAGTAGTACCAAGCTATCGGCATTTACTGAGTTCATGCAGCAATGGTTTAATAACAACATTGGAACCTTATCGACAAGCACTTAACCTATGCTTTCTATCACTCTCAATAGCTTTGTACATCGAGTCGCTGATAAATCGGCCGTACTATCGTTGGTCACCCAATTGGGTTGCCAACTTAAACGTATTCGCCGCTCTAGGCACTGGCAACTTAGAGGTGATGAGGAACAACTGCGTGAATTGTGTCAAAGACTCGATACAGAGAACGATCAATGGATAGTCGCAGCGATAGAAAAGTCACTACCAGCACCAGCTATCTGTTTCGAGACTCTGCTTGCTGAGACCCCTTCGATGAGTGTTAGTCAATTGGTGACCCAAACGGGTTGCTCATTAATAGAAGCGCGCCAAGCTCTAGATAAGCTTGAAGGTTTTGAATAGTTGTCACTGGTAACGAGAGGTAGAGTAAACTTTTCTCAATTTGAACCAATTAAAATGACACTCAGTTTCGGCCAATTTACTGTTCGCAAACAGCGAAGTTAAGAGAGCACTATGACCAAGGACCAACTAATACAAGCGCTAAAAGACAATGATTGCCTAGACTTGTTTGAACTCTATTACGAGAACCAACATCGCTCCTTTTACGGTTTGGTTGAAGAGCTGTACCAACTGCGTACTGAGCATGGCTTATCCACGCGTATTTCTCCCTTGCAATCCGAAATTGACACTTTAATCGATGGGAAAGCTTTGCAAGAACTGCCACCCGAGCATTTATCTCGAATCCAGCAAAGCCTCGACTTGAATCAACGAGCACATAAGATGAGCCGATTTATCCTCACCCAAGATAACCATTCCGCATTTGCACCAGCCGTTGAGCTGGTTATGTTTGGCGATTCAATAACCGAATGGGGGCCATGGCATGACGCGTTGCCAAGCATAAAATTGGCTAACCGTGGCCTTGCAGGAGATACCACCTCAGGTATGATTCGTCGACTCAGTACCACCAAAGCATGTCAGCCTAAACTGGTGTGCGTTATGGCAGGAATCAATGACCTTTCCCAAGGCTATTCGGTATCAAAAGTCGTCGAGAACTATCGCCAAATGCTCGATTTTTGGTCGAGTGAAGACATTGAGGTTTGGGTACAATCAACACTTTATGTGGGAGAAAGAATTGGTTCACTCAACCGGCTTGTTGCTGAACTCAACCAAGAGCTGCAAACACTATGCTCCGCCAGAGGACTGCGCTTTATCGATCTCAACGCAACTCTCTCACCACAAGGCAGCTTACCTTTAGAACACAGTTGTGATGATCTGCACTTGAACTCAAACGCTTACAACTTGTGGCTAGACACTTTGTCGCCTTTACTCAGTAGTTACTTTAAAACTAAATAACCAACATACGCCATAGACACCAACCGTAGAGCACGCCTGAAGTATCCTTCAGGCGTATTTCAACAAGCTCTCGCCCAGTGAGCCTGTTTTCGCCTTCGCGGTACATAAAACCGCCTTTTCAGATCATTAACAATGCTCGCTCTATTATTGAGAAAACTCGTAAACTCACACATTGGTTCACCTCCATATGGATTCAATCAATAGAGCGATAAGCGCGAGCAGAACTTGATGATACAAATGTTCCCCTACAAAGCGAGAGCTTGCCGCCCTTTTTCTTACGCACTGAGAATATATTTACCCTTACTATAAGTGTGAATATATAATCGCCAGTTAGACTTTCCTTTTACGCATCCCTATGCCAAATTCAGCCTCTTCCATCGATAAACGAATGAACATTGTCGCGCTCACCTGGCCACTGTTTGTAGAGATCTTGCTGCGAACAGCCCTGAATACCAGTGATGTGTTCATGCTTAGTGGGTATTCAGACAAAGCAGTCTCAGCCGTTGGAGTGATCTCTCAACTGTCATTCTTTTTGATTATTGTTTCTTCAATGGTCAGCAGCGGAACGGGTATACTCATTGCTCAGTACAATGGTTCTAATCGTCATCAAGATTCAGCCTACGTCGGCGTGGCAAGTATTGCCTTATCCATTATTCTTGGTATCAGCTTAAGTGTGATCGCTTTAATTGGTGCCTATCAATTCCTACCTTTGTATGGATTAGAGGCGCAAGTTGAGCAATATGCTCACGAATATCTCGTGATAAGTGGAGCGGTCACATTCAATATCACCATAGGTATTGTACTCACCACCATATTGCGCAGTCATGGCTACTCTCGCTCGCCGATGGTGGTCAATTTGATCAGCGGAGTGATCAATATCATCGGCAATTACATTGCGCTTTATCAGCCTTTTGGCCTACCGGTATATGGTGTAGAAGGCGTAGCCATCGCAACTGTAATCAGCCAAATTACAGGCACATTAATCCTTTGGGCAGTGGTAAAACGTACCGACATACCACTGCCTTTCAATGAATTTCGCCAAATCCCTAAACTTATCTACTCGCGTATTATTAAAATTGGCGTAATGAATGCTGGCGAAGTGCTGTCCTATAACATGGCACAGATCTGCATTACCTTTTTTATTGTTCAAATGGGCACCGCTTCACTAGCGGCATTCACATATGCACAAAATATTGCACGGATCTCATTTGCTTTTGCTTTAGCACTCGGTCAAGGCAGTCAAATCCAAGCGGGCTACTATATCGGTCGAGGATGGATAGATTCGATACTCAAACTGGTTCAACGGTACTTTGTGATTGGGTTTATTGTCTCGACTATTTTGACTGTAATGATCTATTTGCTGCGCGACAGCATTATTCCACTCTTTACTACAGAGCCTGAAATTGCCGCACTTACAGCAACATTAATTGCAGGTTCCATCCTTCTTGAAGCAGGTCGAGTGTTTAACCTGATTTTCATCTCTGCCCTCAAGGCTGCTGGCGACATCAAGTTTCCGGTAAAAATGGGCATTATCAGTATGTGGGGTTGGGGCGTCGCAATGAGTTACCTGTTTGGTGTGCATTGGGGTTATGGGGTGCTGGGCGCATGGATGGCCATAGCCCTCGACGAATGGTTCCGAGGCATCATCATGGCATATCGCTGGCGTTCAAAAAGCTGGACTCGCTTTACCCTCAACTAACTGATTCAAAGCTATAAATTCCACTTGGTCTGGCTTGGTGTTCTACACTTTAAAAAAGCATGGAGAATACCAAACTTGACCATGAACAATTCCAGTTCACATCAATCTCAGTGGCAACAAATAAAGCGCGATATTGTCGACGATAGGCTGTTGTACGGCTATGTTCTTGTCACCAGTGCTCTGCTTTATTTCGCATCCCAATGGTTTGTCGAGCAATCACAACTTAAGTACGACTTAACGACCTACTTGCGGGCATTACTCACGATTTGCTACATCACGTTTCTCGCATGGAGTTCGGGGTACTATATCTATTTGGCTTACCACAGAACGCCCCACCCTCTGCTTGTTTATTTAAAAACCATACGCAGCTTTTTTAATCCTATCGCCAAACCCATTAGCTTCGTTCTTTTGGTCTTATCGCTTAACTTTACGTTTTCTTGTTACACCTATTTAAAGTCGATCATCCCAGACATTAACCCCTTCCAGTACGATCTTCTCTTCTATCAAATAGATAACTGGCTTCACTTTGGCCATGATCCTTGGAGGCTGACGCACCAGTGGTTTTCTTCTATCTACAGCTCTTTCGTGATCAACTTTCTCTACAACCTATGGTTTTTGCTGATGTGGGGCAGCGTGCTGTTTTTTATCGTCCGACGAGATATGACCATTTTACGTAATCAATACTTGATCACTTTTATGTCGAGTTGGTTGGTAATCGGTGGTATTATCGCAACCTTGTTGTCTTCGGCAGGTCCTTGCTATACACACTTGATCGATGTGAACCACACTCATTATTTGGAGTTAATTGACCGGTTGTCTAACCAAAGCTTGGCACTAGAAAAACTCGGCTTCCCTCCTCTTTGGGCTCTGGATGTACAAGATCTCCTTTGGCTCAAATACTTGGGTAGGGAAAGCGGTATTGGTACTGGTATTTCAGCGATGCCCAGTATGCATGTGTCAATTGCCGTCTTGATGGCTCTTGGCGCTTACCGTCTTAACGCGCGACTAGGATACCTTATGTGGTGCTATGTGGTCGCCATTCAAATCGGCTCTGTTCATCTCGCGTGGCATTACGCCATTGATGGCTACCTGAGCATTATTCTAACGGTACTTCTGTGGACATTCAGCGGTGCTATTGTTCGCAAGCTACAAGCCGCCTGAAAACTACTTAACAACTTTAGTGACAACATCTCGAATACAGATGTTCTTTTCCTCATACTGGTTGGCCTTGAGATAAACTAAACAAATATCAAAGTCAGGGACTTCAATCGGAGTGGGGACAGCGAGTAAACCGTGACTTACTGTTTCCATTTCAGCAAAGCGATTCGGCACTATGCAGATCAGCTCTCTGCCAACTAACAAACGGCGAATGGTTAGAAAGTGCCTGGAAGCAACCCCCACCCTACGTTCATAACCTAACTTAGCTAATCGCTTATCCACTTGAGTTTGTAAGCTTCCATCAGGGCTGACCAAAGCGTGTTGCATCGAGACGAACTGCTCCAAAGTGAGTGGTAAAGACAACTCAACACTTTGTGGGTCGTACATACACACATGCTGCTCAGTATAAAGGTACTGGGAAAGGAATCGACGATTGAGGTTTTCAATACTACCGATCACCACATCCAGCTCCTCGCTCTCTGCTATATCCCAATAATTACTGCGGTTAACATTGTAGAAGCTAACCTGAGAATGTGGAGACATCGCTTTTAACGCATCGTATAGCTGTGGAGCAAACAATTGCTCCGCATAGTCAGTTAACCCAATTCGCCAAACACCTTGATAGCTTTGCGCTGAAAAATGCTTTTTGCTCAATAGATCATTTTTGATACTAGCAAGTAACTTGTCGATCAAAGGCGCCAGCTCATGAGCACGTAAAGTGGGCTCCATCCGTATGCCCACTCGCTCAAACAGGGGATCATCAAATAGCGCCCGCATTCTTTGTAAGGTGTGACTCATCGCAGATTGACTTACAAAACACTGCTCTGCGGCTAGGCTGACACTTTTCGTGAGATAAACGGCTTGAAAGGCCACCAGCAAATTGAGATCGACCTCTTTCCAATTAAACTCTTTCATCCCTTATCCCATTTGATTCATAATGTTTATTAAAACTATCAATTTGAGTCATTTTAGTCGATTCTGTACATTATCGGCAGTATTTATCACACGAGTAATGTTTCATGCTGTCGATTTTTAAAACCTTTTTCTGGCTCGGCTGGATCAGTTTTGGTGGGCCAGCCGCTCACATCGGCTATTTTCGTAACACCTTTGTAGAAAAGCTAAAATGGCTTGATGACAAAGAGTACGGACAGATTGTCGCACTGAGTCAGTTCCTACCAGGTCCGGGCTCTAGCCAAGTGGGATTTGCGCTAGGTTATAAACGTGGTGGACTTGGTGGCGCATGCATGGCGTTTCTTGGTTTTACCCTGCCTTCAGTGTTAATCATGCTTGCCTTAGCTATCTTAAGCAGCCAATTAACAGAAACCAACGCCTTTCAAAACATAGTTCATGGATTGAAGCTGCTGGCTGTCGTTGTAGTGGCTGATGCGACTTGGGGAATGTACAAAAACTTCTGTAAAGAAAAGCTCTCGGTTGCCTTATGCCTTATCACAGCTATTGCTTTGCTTCTTTTTCCAGGTATCGCGACCCAGATGATTGTCTTGCTGGCGGCGGGCCTTGTTGGCATGACATTCTTAGGTAGCCAAGATCAAAGTAAAGCTTTTGAGTTCAAGCCATCCATATTGCCACTAGCACTATTTGCCGCATTACTGATTGGTTTACCTCTCGCCTCCCAAACTGTACCGGCATTAAGCTTGTTCAACGACTTCTTTCAAGCAGGTAGCTTAGTATTTGGTGGTGGGCATGTGGTTTTACCCCTACTGCAAAACATCGTTGGCGACCAATTAACTCAGGATGCCTTTCTAACGGGCTATGCTGCAGCCCAAGCAGTACCCGGCCCAATGTTTACCTTTGCTACCTACATAGGTTATGAGTTGCTACCACAGGCACCTATTGCAGGAGCACTTATCGCGACACTCGGTGTATTCGTACCTGGTTTCTTACTATTACTAGGCGTATTGAAAAACTGGCAATCTTTGGCTCAGAACGCCAAAGTCTCAGGTGCGGTGAACGGCGTGAACGCCTCTGTTGTTGGCCTACTTGTTGCGGCACTCTACCAGCCGGTTTTCACGAGTGCTGTCCTTAATCCGCTTGATATCTCATTAGTGTTGGTCGGCTTCTACTTACTGAAACAATTAAAGCTGCCGATTGTTTGGATGGTTACCTTCTTTATCCTAGCGGGATTAATTACAGGCTACTTAATCTAACGACCTAAATTACAAGGAGAGCTATAAGCTCTCCTTTTTCACTATTGCTTCGAATCTACCTGCTCTTCCCTTACCATCGCTAGTGCCCGCTCTAGGTTTTCATTCGCAACTTTGTAATAGGTCGGTTTACTGTCTATCGCTTGCTGTAAGTATGGGATCGCTTTGTCTGGCTTACCCTGCAACATTAAAAAGTAGCCAACGTTATTCAAGGCTTCAGGTTTATCCATATGACGAGTAAACACATTCAAGGCACGGTTTATTTCACCTTTACCTAGGTAAATAAGTGCTAAGTTATTCAAGGCTTTTTCATTGTTCGGATCTTGCTCTAGTGCTTGCAGACTCAAACGCTGCGCTTGACGATAGTCGCCCGACATATAGTAAGAGTATCCACTGTTGGTCAATGTCTTCACAGAGTCAGGTTTAATACGCAGTGCATGCTGATAGTAGGCTTGCGCAAGAGTATGATCAGCATCTAAATCCGCTAATACCCCCAATCCCATGTAGGCGTAGTCAGGTGAACTCGAATCTGTTTTTAATGCAGAGACGGCTTCAGCGGTTGCGAGATCTTGATCCGACAATGTCTTCTTACTGCCAAAACGAAGTTGATCCGCATTAATCGCTTTCAAGAAATAACTCTCTCCCTGACGAATGTCCCCTGAACGACTGTAAATAATACCTAGCTGCTCTAAAGACTGAATATTATTAGGGTTTCGCTCTACGGAAAGAGTAAAAGCCCTGTCAGCTAACGCTAGATTGCCTCTGCTTTGATGGATACGTCCTATGTTATACAAGGAGCGATCTTGGAACTGGCCATTTTCAAACGACAATGAACGTATGTATTCATACAACGCGAGGTCGGTATTACCTTGGCGTAACGCGAGATCACCTCGGGTAATCGCTTCTTTCTCTGTTTTTGGAGGCTCTTCTAACGAAAGTGTGTCAATCGGCCTGCCATCGTACAACGAGGTATCCAAGGTGTTTTCATCGCTCGCGGCGCACCCGACAAGTACAAAAACAGGTAATAACCAGACGAAGAGTTGATGTTTTTTCATAATTAGTTCCCCAGCGTCGAGGTAATAGAAAGCATGGATGGCCCAATTGCGACGATGAAGAAACAAGGCCAGATAAATAACAGTAGAGGGAAGATCATTTTGGTTGGGATTTTCGCCGCGATCTCCTCAATCTCTTGATTACGTTTATCACGAAAATCTTCGGTATATTCACGTAGAGTTTGCGATAAGCTGCCACCAATTCGAGATGCGTGCGAAAGCATAGTGACAAGGCCTGCAAGCTCTTTAATACCTGTTCGCTCAACCAAGTCATTAAACGCATCCGACATTTCGACACCCGCTTTGATTTTTACACACACCGTATCTAATTCATCTGCAAAATCGGGGTGAGAAATCATCAATTCATCAGCAACGCGGCGCAGCGCAGCACTAAAACCTAATCCGGACTCGGTACATACCACCAACAAATCCAACGCATCAGGCACACCACCTCGAATACGAGACTGGCGTTTATTCACGACATAATTCAGGCCGACATTTGGCATATAAAGCCCGACCGCGACACTGATAACCATCGCGACTTTTAAGTTCGACAGATCAGGGGCAAAGAAGTACAGCAATGCCGCAATGCCGACACCTACAAGTATCGCAGCCCCTTTGATTGCGTAGAAGATGGTCAATGCGTTGGCATCATGATAGCCCGCATGCATTAATTGCTGACGTAGACTTTGGCTCTCTTTAGAGTTTGAAGGCGTTAAGGTTGGCGCCAATGAATCCAAGGTATTCCCTAGTCGGCGACCTTTTTTTAGCTTCTCTCCAGGCGCTGTTTTCTTTAGCTCCTCTAATCGAACCGACATCGGTGCGCGAGTACCAACTATCACAAGAAACAGAGTAAAGAAGACAAGTACCGTCGCAACTAATATCACCCCAAGGAAAAATACCTGCTCATCAATATGTAAGTTTTCGAGTAACGAAGATAAAAAATCCATATCACACCTCGAAATTGATAATGTTGCGAATCCAAATCGAGCCAATAAACAAACTAATAATACCGCCACTCACCAATGTCATACCTCTTGGGTCGGTATACAGCGGCTCAACATAACTCGGATTGATAAATGTAAGGAACAAAAACAGCAGGAATGGAGAGAGCACGAGTATCCATGCCGACAGGCGGCTTTCCGCAGATAATGTTTTGATTTTCCGCTGCAGCTTAAAGCGAGAACGAAGCACACGGCTAACCTTTTCCAAGTTCTCAGATAAGTTGCCCCCGGTTTCTTTTTGCAGCAACACCGCACTTGAAAAAGCCAGCATTGATACGGTAGGAGTTCGTTCAGCCATCTGCATAATTGCCATCCGCATGTCATAGCCAAAGTTGAGCAGATTAAACGTGTTTTTAAACTCCGTTCCAATTGGATCCGGCATCTCATTACCCACTTCATTAAATGCTTGAGTCACAGGTTGGCCTGCTTGAAGCATACGACGCATGATGTCTAATGCTTCTGGTAACTGCTCTTCAAATTGGGCAAGTCGATCTGAGATGCGTTTATTCAACCAAAAGTAGAGAATAAACCAGATACCAATGGACGCCGCGATACCGATATAGAAAGGTTGACCAACCAATAACACAATCAAAAATGCACAGACGGAAAGGATCAGTGTCACTGCAAGTGTTTGACTCAAGCTCCAATCATAGCCCGATAGCTCAATGGTTTTTTTCAAAGAAGAGAACAGCTCAATTTTCACCAACCTTCTATCCATTGGTGTTAGGCTTTTGATGTAATGCTCTTGGAGTAATGAGCGCGCTTCTTCGTCTAAATTAGACTGTGACTCCTTCAGTCGTTGAGACAGCTGCTTGTGTTTGGCTTTACTACCGGCAGCTGGCAATATCAGAGCTTGTGAAATAAACACCACAGCAAAGAAAAGTAAGATATAGAAAAGCGTCGCGTCCTGTTGCATGCTGTCCCCCTTTCTACGAATAAGATTCGTTAAATATGTCGAAAGGAAGGTGTAAGCCTTTTTTAGACAAATGATCATGGCACTGCGGCACAACCCCTGTCGCGGTATAGTAACCTAACACATTCCCTTCTTCGTCCATGCCCTGGCGATGGAACTTAAAAATCTCCGACATGGTAATAATTTCGCCTTCCATACCATTGATTTCACATATGCTCACCATGCGTCGCTTACCGTCTTCTTGACGCTCCATTTGCACAACTAAATGAATCGCTGAAGCAATCTGTGAGCGCAAGTTCTTAGCACTCATATTCCACCCCGCCATAGCAAACATGTTCTCAACCCGTGATAACGCGTCTCTTGGTGTATTCGCGTGGATAGTCGCTAATGAACCGTCGTGACCGGTGTTCATCGCTGCCAGCATATCCACCGCTTCTGCGCCACGCACCTCCCCCAATACAATCCTATCTGGGCGCATCCGTAGCGAGTTCTTAACCAAATCACGCTGGGTAATTTCACCTTTACCTTCTAAGTTGGCCGGGCGAGTTTCAAGGCGAACAACATGGGTTTGCTGCAATTGAAGCTCCGCGGAGTCTTCGATGGTGACAATGCGATCATCGTGAGGAATAAAGTTAGAGAAAATATTTAACGTCGTGGTTTTCCCCGAGCCCGTACCTCCGGAAATGAGAACATTAAGAGCCCCTTGCACGGCCGCTTCAACAAACTGCGCCATTTGAGGGGAAAGAGAGTTAAACGCCAACAAGTTATCCATGTTCAGTTTCTCTACCGCGAAACGACGAATAGACACAGATGAGCCATCTAACGCTAATGGGGGAATAATGGCGTTCACACGTGAGCCGTCGATCAAGCGCGCATCCACCATAGGCGAGGCTTCATCAATTCGGCGACCCACTTGGCTTACGATTCGGTCAATGATGTTGCGTAAATGCCTCTCGTCGAGAAAAGTGTATGGCGTTTGCTGTAATTTACCCCTGCGCTCTACGAAAACATGCTTAGGCCCGTTCACCAAAATATCTGATACTGACGGGTCATTCAGCAGCGGCTCTAAAGGTCCTAAGCCAAACACTTCATCCTCAATTTGCTGAATAACGCGTTTGCGCCCCTCAGCACTCAACGCATGAGTTTGATCATCCGCCATCAACTGCACAATCGCATCATGAAGATCATTTTTCGCTCTTTCCTTCTCTAGACTCGCCAAGAGTCCCAAGTCAAGGGTTTCGAGCAAACGCTGGTGGTAGTAATGTTTTACTTCTTGTTCATGCTCCAGCTGTTTTCTCGCATCATCAACCGCTTTATCGCTCGCAACCTGTTCTTTTTTCTTCTTTTCTTTCAAGGAATTAATGGACGAATCTTCATTAATTTCAACCGGAACTTCCTCCGGTTGGTTCGACTGATGTTGCTGTCTATCAGCTTCAATGACCTTTTTTTGTAGCTCAGGATTGATATTTTTTCGTTTAAAAAACATAGTCGTAATCCTTCATTGGCACCTAGCTAGGAGAAAAGCTTGCTTAGCCAGCCTTGTTTTTTTTGTTTTTGGGGAAGGAGTGAAGTGACAAACTTGCCTACCGATTTAGACAACGCACTCCCTTTTCTTGCTTCTACAAATGGACGTCCAAGATTGGCACTTTCAAGTGCTACTTTAAAGTCATTGGGGAAGGTGTGGAGTGCAACGTCCCCCACCGCTTCCTGAATGTCTTTCAACTTGATGGATTGACGCTTTTCATAACGGTTAACGATTATCTCGACCTGCTCACGGCTAATCCCAAATTCAAATGAGAGGGTTTTAATAATCTGATTACAGCTTTTGATCGCCACAAGGTTCTGTTGCGTGACCATATACAGTTTTGTCGCCGGAGAGATAACAGGCGCAAATAATCGGTCTAAACCTCTTGATAAGTCCACGACCACATATGGGTACTGCTCACGCAAGAACGGTAATAACTTATTGAGCTGGCTCGCTTTCTCATAATTCTCATGGCTATTCTCTCGCTTAAAAGCAAGGATGTGTAAGCCTGATTCATGCTTAGTCACCAAGCTGCCCAACGAGATTTCATCTAAATCAGACACGTTCGCTAATGCATCGGTCAAACTGTACGTAGGCTGAATGTTTAGATAGTCATTAACCACCCCAAATTGAATGTCTAGGTCTAGTAACATCACTTGATCTGGATGGTCGTGAGCCATTTTAATCGCCGTGTTGAGCGCCAACATCGACGCCCCGCAACCACCTTTCGAGTTCATGAACACCATCAACTCCCCGAGGTTTCGGCTCGCCACTTTTTCTTCCGCCACGTTATTGAGCAACGGCGTCAGTTCTTGAATCTCTACATGATCGGAAACGAAATCTGCAGCGCCTATTCGTAGCGCTATCTTCAGGGCCCCGCTATCGTGTTCATTACCAAACACAATCAGTGACGCCTCATGCCCATCACCATTATCTACAGGAGATTCAAATTGTTGTAATTCGACAATTTTTTGCGCCCAGTTAGGGCCTGTTTCAACAAAGATGAGATCAGGTGGAGAAAACTGAGCAAGGTTAGAAACGACCAGGCCATGAAATGAAATCATCTCGTAGCTGATGCTCTGACATTTGGAGAGCTCATGGCTAATATGCAAATGAAACGCATCTGAGGAATAAAAAACCCAAATCGTTAAATTTGTTTTTAGTCGAATTGGAGGGCTATTGCCTCCTGGTGCTATTTGCACAGCTTCTCCCATTAATTCCTCCTAGCAATCCGTACTGTTATCACCGCTGGTATCCGTCCAGCGATGGTGCCCCAAATTTTCCCTCGGTCGAATCGTTTCAAATTCGGGAACCTGCAATAAGCCAGTCAAATTTACAAAGCTCAATAAGCCTGTGAATTGATAGCTAAAGTTAACAACTCGAGCCCTTACATATCTAATTGTAGAAAACACATCGTCATCTGTCAGAGTTCCTGTTACGACATTTCCCGATTCATCCAAGTAGTCAATAACTAGATTGCCCGTCGTCATTCCCCCGGGGGCATAATCAGGCATGGCTAATGCAGGAATATCATTCCTATCTTCAACACGACATACCACAGCTAAACGAGCTGCTACACGCGTAATATCATTAATGACCTGCAGGGAATAGACGTAACGTCCGACTTCGATCACCGAAAAGATAACTAACAACAATGCCGTTGAGATGAGGGTAAATTCAATCACAGACACACCATTTTGCTTTTTCATGGAGCCGTCCTCATCATCGCAGAGGCATTCAGTGGAAAACTAAAGTTCATTCCGCTACGAAACGCCCCCATCATGGGCGTGTAAGTGTGGTTGATTGTCACTGTTACATAACCACCAGCATGGTTTACATTCACATCCGACGTCGTCAGTCCATCCACCATAGCTTTGGTACCATCACCGACGGTTGATGAGCCATAAACGACGATATTCTTTATTGCATTCACATCAGCAATTTGATCGTAGCTCGCCGTACCTGTGATTTCTGTGGTGGCATAGCGAATACCATTTTGGGCCATTTTATTGAGCGTGTTGTAACGTATAAACGCGTTTCCTACTTCCGTAATGGCCATTAAAATCAATAGTAAAACGGGGATAGTGATGATCATCTCTACCGCCGCTAGGCCTTTCTGCTTGCGACAAGTTTTCATGATTCTTCTCCGTGTGGATCTCGATACAACACAATTCGGTAAGGTCCATCGTTATCTGAATCTTGACCTGGTGTTCCACCTAAAGAAGAGCAATCCTCTATGAACTCACCATACACGGGGTCTTTACTGCCATTATTCGTTGGAGCTTGCTGCAGTAAGAAAAAACACCCCAATGCCGTGACCGTAAAAGAAGAAGTCCCCCCAGAAGCCCCCGAGCAATCAACAATTGGAACAATCAGCACTCGCCTATTCTGCTGTCCCCCTGAACCGATTTTGCAATCACTATCTCCTGTACAATCAGGAAGCGCAGCAAGGTAATCAGAGTAGGACCATGGCTGACCGCCCGCACCACTTTTATCTGAGTATGTAATGTTGCCGCTACTGTCGATTGAAGGTGATTTTTTAGGTTCTTTGACGTAAATGTCCGGTGCATAGTCAGTAGAGGAAAGACCGCCTCCTTTATATACGCCAAATCGAGTGTTCAAGCCTTGACCTACAGGACCAACTGTATTACCGGGTTTCGTTGTTACCTGGTCGCCAACTCCTACGGAGGTTGCATAATCGCCCGCAAGTGCCGTCCTAACTGTGCTAGCGCCCGATCCAAAATCCAGTAATTGATAGTTCCCTGAACCCATACTGCCTTGTTTTTGGTCTGCAATTTTCAACGCATAAAGATCGCCTGATACATATCCTGCGCTTCCCGAAGAATCACCTTCACAAACTGCCATTGGCACAATATTATTACTATCAATAACGCTAGGACTTGGTCCTGCGACTGCCGTTGACGCTAAGGTTTTATCAACACTAAACACATGAGCAAAAAAATTACTTAGCGCAAAGTCACTCACCGCCACTCGCGTGTAGCTGTCTTCATCTGGGTCAAAACCAGAGAATGGAAAAGTGGCCGGATCATTGGAAAACTGCACCACAATTTGCGCCGATGAGAAATCCATTTCTGAATTTCCAGTAGCATTGGCAACATTGGTCAACGTTGTCTTGGCGGCCGCGGTGGCTTGGGCTTCGCTACCACCATTATCTAGCACTATCGCGGCAGCCAGCGCAGCAGCATCGACACTATTTTGCAGTCGGGTCTTGTTCAACATGGCATGATTGACGTCTATTGATAACGCCGCCACACCAATTAAAGCAAGCATAGCCGCAGTCACGAGAACCAACGTCATACCCCGTTGTTTAGGTTGATTTCCCCTTTTCATAGTGCCGTCCTTAAGGCTAGTTTGAGAACCCTTCTAAGAATTGACTGTCCGTGCCTTTCAAGTCAGTATCTTGTTTACCGGTATAGACTTGATAAGCCCCCTCCATTCGTTCACCACTGCCCTCAGGAAGTAACCCTAGGTTTTCACTTGTCGCATTTGGGTTATATACCTGAGCCGTTTTGACTTTTGCGACATGTTGACCCAAACGTTCTGCATTATTGACGCAACCAACAAGCAAGGCTTGAGAGCAAAATAGCGCGACGATTAATAATTTGATGTCCATAGTGCCCCCTTATAAGCTGTGCCCAAACGTCCCTTCGGTACCACCTTTGGAATGGTCCACGAAGTTAGTCTCTTGTACGTCTTGTGTTTTACTTTGGCTCGACGGCGCAATGTAAGCACCTCGACCTAGCAAGTAGTATTCAAAGTCATTGGGTTCAACAAAAGAGTCCGTAGGCAATGACACCTTGTTTCGATCGATAGGTTTTGCCAGCCTTGGTGTCACCAAAATCACTAATTCAGTTTCTCCAGAGATATACTCTTGGCTATTAAACATTTGCCCTAACACCGGAATGTCGCTAAAGCCCGGCATACCACTCACGACATCACGCACGTTTTCACTCAGAAGGCCTGCGATACCGATAGTTTGACCATCTGCAAGCTCTAGGGTCGAAGACGCGCTACGTCGAGTGATTGGCGGAATCACATAGGTGCTATTGGTTCCACCAGGTGAGAGCGTTAGTGAAGAGCTATTGGCAATTTCGCTGACATCAACAGCGAGATTTAAATTGATGTTTTTATCATTGAGAACCGTCGGGATGAACTTAAGCCCAACGCCGTATTCTTTGTATTCAATGGTAATTCCATTCTCATCCGGAACGGGGATTGGAAACTCACCACCTGCCAGAAATTCAGCTTTTGCGCCGCTAAGTGCGGTTAAGTTCGGCTCTGCTAATACTTTTGCCGTCCCGTTTTGCTTAGCAATATCTAATGCAAAGGTGAAGAGAGTATCGCCATCAATAAAAGTCCCCAGCAATCCAGTGCTGTCTATCCCTGGCGTGTTAAATATTGGGCCAATTCCTCCACCAACGTCATCAATGATCGCTCCTGCTGACGTGCCACCCCAAGAGAAGCTGCCGTTGGTTTCGAAAAAGTGGAAGTTAGAGTCAAACTTTCGAACAAGACTGCGCTGAACTTCTGCAACAGTGACTTCCAACATAACTTGCTGAGCGCCACCAATGGTCATCAAGTTAATCACACCCGTTTTTTGGACTTGCTCGCTTAGTGATTTATTTTCTTTATCAGCCTCTTGCCCTGCCGAGTAGGTTTCCGCCACTCTTAATGCAATGTTCATAGCAGACTGACTGCTAATCTGACCGCTGAGAATCAATCGATTTTGAGCACTGTGTACTTCTATCGCTTCATCAGGCAAAAACTCATAGAGCTTCGCTTTCAAACTATTGAGGTCATGGGTAACTTCAATATTAATCGACTCAATTAATCGTCCACGACTATCCCAAGCCATTAAGTTCGTTGAACCTAATTTCTTACCAATAAGGAAGACTTCATCCGATTTAAGCATCACGATGTCGAGTACTTCCGGGTCACCAAGTGACACACGCTTTGCTTTACCAGCCAAAGTGACATGGGTCGATTTATGGTGAGGCACCTTGACGATTTTTCCTGACTGAGTTGCCGCGGTCACACTGCATGAAAAACATATACTTACTAAAATAACTAAAATCCGTTTCAACATAGCTCACCTCAATCCCTGACTCGAACATTGCTTGATTCAGTGCCTTTAAGAATCGTGACACTCGGTGCAATGTATTTTTTGACGACTTTTTCTTCTTCATGAGGGTTTCGTAGGGTTAACTGAATCTCTCCCTTACTCTTGGCCGTTAACAACTTCTCCGCATCTTTGGGAGACACTTCGAGGGTCACAGCTCGAACAATAATCGGCTTGTTCTCCTTGCTCCGAGCAGTCTGGTCAACGGCTAGTACTTTAATATCTTTCAATACAGTGACGGTGTTCGCAGAGGTTGCGCTGTATTTGATGGTATTGAGTACATCGACTCTATTTCCGGGCAAAAGAAAACCTGCGACACCAATAACGTCATTCACTCGTATCGTCACAGCCCGTTTGTTTTCAGGAATTAATGAGGCCAGAGTTGAACCTTCCCCTGGTACCGTTAAGCGGTTTTGATGTAACACCTCACCGGGGAAAATTGTTGTCGCAACCACTTGACCAATCAACTCCTCAGCAGTCGAGAACTGGCCTTCATTTCTCCACTCCACCTCTAGCAACTTACTGGTAATATGTTGCTCTTCAATTGGAGTCCCGGCCGGAATTTCTTGGCTGGCGACAATGACAGGCTCTCGCTCTACCAGCTCCATTTCTGTTTGAGGTTGTAATTGTCTATCCATCCACTGCTTAGCAAAAAAAACTGCCCCTAAGCCAAAAACTATAGATAGCAAAAATAGTAATATGACCTGATTTCTGCTCATCGCTCTCCTCCTCCTTTACCGTCAGCGGTAAAATACACTTCCCATGCGCGGCTCACTATTTCAGGGGAGATAACTGGCTCTACTTCTTCAAAAACAATGATATCTCGGCTGATACCAACAATATCCTTTGGAATACAAGGATAGAAACCGACGCGATGCTGACTATGCAATTCAAATAACTTCTCATAACTCTCTTCACTCACACTAAGCTTCTTGGATTCTGCAAACATGCTCCAAAGTGAGTGGTATTCTTCTTTTAACAGGGGTCCAAATTGGATTTTGTAGCCAAGTCGACGTAAAAAAGCGGGATCACTGATCTTCTCAGGATCTAAGTTCGTAGAAAAAGCCAGAGTTAAAATAAAAGGAATCGTGATTTGCTGGCCATTAGGTAGATTGAGGTAATCGTAAAAGTACTCCATTGGAACAATCCAACGGTTTAGCAGGGTATCGACGGGCATAGGCTGACGACCCAAATCATCGATGATGAAAATGCCGTTGTTCGCCATCATTTGCAAAGGTGCCATCCAAACTCGATTGTGTTCGGAGTGATTCACTTCCAACATATCCATTGTGAGTTCGCCCCCGACCTGAATACTTGGTCGCTCACACAACGCCCACCTACGGTCGAATTGCTCTTTAAACGTGATGGACTTTATTTCCGGACTGGAAACCCTTTTATGGTGCTGTGGCGAGAACACTTTAATAATGTTTCCTGCAGCATATACTGCGTATGGGACATAAACCGATGTGTTGAGTGAGTTGAGTAGCCTAGTCGCGACAAAAGTTTTACCTGTACCCGCATCACCATAGAGCAACAATGCTCGGCCAGAATTAATCGCAGGTCCAAGAACTGAAATCATACGTTCCGCACCCAACACTTCCGATAACGCAAAACTCACATCTTGGCGATTCACCATTTGCGCCCTTACATCTTGGGCCTTTACCATCGCTTCATAATCATTAAGAGAAACAGGTGCAGGCCCAAGGTATGCATCTTTTGCAAAAGCTTCGTCGGCTTCTTGCATCCCCTGTTCTGACAACCCATAACGCACGTTACCTGTGGTCTGAGAACCAAAACCAGCAGCAGCTCCTTGATAGACTTCCACGTGAGATTTAGCGCGCAGGTCCGCTAACATGTCCTCAATCATGTGACTGTTAATACACATCAGCTCAGTTAGCTTCAGAATGTCGGATTTAGGAAAGGCGGCTAAGTGTTTCACCAATAAGTTTTCAAGTACTGCGCGAGGTATTCTCAACGCATCAAAAGAGGTCGGGACGGGTGGTGCCTCAGCCTGAGGGGTTAGCTCTACTCGATGTTTTACTTCCTTGTTCGATTGCACCATAGAGACTCCTTTCTCGCTCTACTCGCTAAAAGTAGCTATGTAATGCCACACCAATAACCACAACAGGAGCAAAAGGCATTCTTAACTTCGCGGACTCAGTGTCATCATCTAGCAAAGCTTTCGTACCTGTTCTCCCATAAGCAAACAACATTTTGTACTTCGAAACTTGTTCTCTCATCTTGTGCTCTTTGCCAGCAACTCGAACAAGCGCATAGATGCTGCCAACTAGAATACTGGTGGCCGCAATCCATAAAGAAACGTCAAGCAACTGCCCCCAGCCAAGCCAAAAACCAATTACACCCAACAACTTAACGTCCCCAGGAGCCATAACACGTAGAACATGCAAGACAAGCGCTCCACTGAACATGACAACTAAACCCAGAAATGCGTCTGCCCAACTAGGAGAAAGCTCAGGCTGCATCACCATTTTGGCAACACAAAAACCCAATGAGATAGCTAAGAGAAGATTAGGAATGCGATGCTCTTTGGCATCAGAGACGGCGATAGTAAGCAACACAAACCAGATAAAGTACTCCACGATATACCTACCTTGACTTCATATTACTCGCTGAATAAAGAATCAAACTCTTCGGACAAAACATCGCGAAATGCAGCGAAAAGACCAGAAAGCCCAACTAGCATCACACTAGCTCCCACAACATACTCAACAACGGTTAAACCTGATTCGTCTAAAAAGAAATCTATTGTTTTTTGGTGAAGTAACATAACCAACTCCTACTGTTGTATAGATTTGGTCCTTTTCTATTACTCAAATCTATACAACTATATTAGTAGGAATTAGGAAAAATGCCTGCTTTCCTCGAAGGAAAGATTGAAGGGTGAATCGTTAGCTAAACACGCTGTTAAGCTCGGCTTCAAGTACAGAGCTAAACGCTCCAAAAATACCCGACAACCCAAGAACTAGCAGGCCTGCACCCACTACGTATTCCACCACTGTCAAACCTTCTTCATCCTTTAGAAATGCTTTGATGTTAGTTAGTACTTTAGTCATAGTCTGTCTCCTTTCGAACAAGTACCCAGCGTCTTGCTTACTTATAAATTAGGAGTTTTATGTGGGGACGAGTTAGGACTTTTTTGGCTAGTTTTGGTACTTTTTTGCTATAAGAAAAATGAAAACTTGGATATTTATGAGAAAAAACACAGGTTGCTATCGATATTTTTGTCATTAAAAGATCTAATCACGCTTTTACGAACAACCCATAAATAATTAATTATTATAAGGAAATCATATAGGAGACCTGCAATATCTAAGGAAATTACGTCTTTAATCAACCAGTCTCAGTTATGATACTTGACAAAATTAATAAGGAAACAAATGTAGATCTTACTCCCAAAAATAGTCCTAATGAAAGATAGTTATATCAAAAGGGACAGAATGATTCTCAAACCAAAGTTGTCCTTAGGTAGCCTCTAGCCTAACCTTATCTTTATAATTCAGTACTAATTTAGGGTTAACTTAATTGAACGTACTACACAGTGGTTATTGGCTCGGACAATCAATTTCGTTTGTTTCTAAAGACTTAGTTCGAGACCTCGATGAATACTTTGATATCAAAGATTACGGTTATGATGTTTCAGTACTTAGTGAGTCAAACATTCATTTCTGCTTTTTCTTCTATGATGACTCTTATCATTCACTATTCCTTACCGCTGCTAAGCTATGCCAAAACCTAAATAAAAGTTTAGTTGTCCTTCATACAGAAGAACTACCTATTGAGATTCAGACCCTCGATATCGTCCTAAAGACCTTCGATATATCCAAACCAGTTGACTCTGTCTGGGCCAAAGCTCTCAGCGAGCAAATTCACTATCAATACACTAAGCACCAAGAAATCTTGGAGATCCATAAACTCACATCAATGATCCAAAAGCAAAATGTAAGCAAAGATCTAATAGAAATTTTGCGCTATATCGACAAAAACCTTTCAAGAACAATTCGTGAAGAAGATATCGCAGAATACTGCCATTATTCAGTCACTTATTTCTCAAAATTCTTTCATAAAGCAATTGGCGTGAGCTTCCGAGACTACTTAGTTTTAAAAAGAATCAATCTTGCTAAACAGTTACTTACAAGCGAGCGAAAAGAAAAGATTTCCTTTATCGCCTTTCAATGCGGCTATCATGACGTTTCTTACTTTTCTAGAATATTTAAAAAGAAAACGGGCTTAAGTCCGGCGGTGTACCGACAACTCCATTAGTACGATCATCACACCTTACTTCATATTATTTCCTCAGCACTTCACTCTCGTTCCTCTTCCATGCTAAAGTTAACAAGCTGTTAACAATAAAAATTAAATCTCAATTTTGCCAATAACATGGAGTTAGAGAATGATTCAGCCTAACGAGTTAAGCAAACCAACTTGTGCTCTCCCTACACCGAATGAAATGATCTTAAAATGGGCCGAGGAACGTCCCAATGAGGTCTACCTAAAACAAATCATTAATCGCCAATTTGTTGAGTTCACGTATGCAGAAGTGGCCGATCAAGCACTGAAGCTTGTCTCCGCTTTAAAGGAACTCGGCTTACAACCGCGCGATAAAGTCGCACTAATATCGAAAAACTGTGCTGAATGGTTTATTTGTGATTTAGCGATGATGCTTGGTGATTTCGTCAGCGTGCCTATTTTCCCAACCGCTGGAGCCGATACGATCGAGTACTGTTTAACTCACAGTGAAAGTAAGGTACTGATCGGCGGTAAGCTAGATGATGCCGCGGCGACTCAACAAGTCATTGCATCGCAACCCGATTTGATCACGATATCTCTGCCTTACGATAGCGCACCTCAATGCCAATACAGTTTTAAAGACCTCATTGAGAAGTCTCAACCAAGTGAAGATAGACCTGAGCATTATGATGATAAGCTAATGTCACTGGTTTACACCTCTGGTACGTCGGGCTTACCGAAAGGCGCAATGCTCACCTATGGAGCGTTCAGTTGGTCAGTGCAAAAGTTGATTGACCACATAGGCATCCAAGAAAATGATCGCCTTTTCTCTTACCTACCGCTCGCGCATATCACTGAGCGAGTTTATATTTTTGGCTCATCGATTCTCGGTGGTGTACAGACCGCTTTCCCAGAGTCTCTCGATACCTTTATTGAAGATGTAAAAATGCAGCGACCTACGCTGTTTATTTCTGTTCCGCGCTTATGGACACTGTTCCAACAACGAATTCAAGACAAACTACCGCAGAAAAAACTCAACATTCTTCTGAAAATTCCATTCGTAAACTCGCTTATTAAGAAGAAACTTGCCGACGGCTTAGGCTTAGATCAAGCTCGCGTACTCGGCTGTGGCTCTGCTCCCGTTTCACCAGCGCTTCTTGATTGGTACCACAGTGTTGGCCTAAATATCACCGAAGCTTGGGGCATGACAGAAGGTTTCGCATATACCACGCTAAATTATCCGTTCCGTGCAGATAAGATTGGTACTGTGGGTAATGCCGGACCTGGCATTGAGCTTAAGATTGCGGAAGATGATGAAATCATGGTACGCAGTAAAGGTCTATTCTCGGGTTACTATAAAAATGACATAGCTACCCAAGAAACTTTCGATGCCGATGGTTGGTTGCACACAGGAGATATTGGTTCTCTTGATAATGAAGGCTATCTAACGATTCAGGGCCGTAAAAAAGACAACTTTAAGACCGCAAAAGGTAAGTTTGTTGCGCCGGTACCTATCGAGAAAAAGCTTTTTGAATACAGTCGAGTAGAGATGATGTGTTTGATTGGTCTAGGACTCCCAGCACCAATATTGTTGGTTGTCCCTCATGACTTCCCGAACTTTGATCGAGCTCGCTATGAGCGCACGACGAAGAAAGTCGTCACTCGTATGAACCAAGAGCTAGAATCACATGAGCAGATCAAAGGGGTACTGATGATCAAAGATCCGTGGAGCATTGAAAACGGTATCTTAACGCCAACCTTAAAGATAAAGCGTCATGTACTTGAACAAAAGTACCACGATATTGGCCAAAACTGGCCAAAAGGTCAGTTGGTCGTTTGGGAAGAATAATCCTAATCAACTAAAAGGAGAGCGAAAGCTCTCCTTTTGCTTTGCAATTAAAGACATTATGATTGCTCCCCTCTTTTAGATTTATACAGGATGTATGTATGGATGCTAGGTTGCATCATCTACCAGGACTACGCTATTTTGAGGTTGCGGCTCGCCTAAACAGTTACAGCCGCGCAGCTGAAGAGCTGTTTATCAGCCAAGCAGCAGTAAGCCAAAAAATACGTCAACTAGAAGATGGCTTAGGTTGTAAACTGTTTGTCCGAGATGGGCGAGAAATGCGTCTTACGGAACAAGGTAAGATCTTGTATCGTCATGTTTCACAAGGGCTTGAGACCATTGTCAGCGGTCTAAATCAAATCCAGAGTGAGCCTGTTGAAGGTTTGCTTTGTGTTAGCTCCACCCCCTCTTTTGCATCCCGTTGGCTTCTTCCAAGACTATGGAAGTTTTCCACTCAGCACCCCAATATCCCAATCCGTATTTTAACCAGTTGTGATGCCCCAAACTTAAAACAAGGGGATGCCGATCTTGCTATCTGGCAAGGTGACGAGTTAGACATAAACAGCGATAGCAAGCTGCATAAAGAGTTTTTATTTGAAGAAACCATTTATCCATTTTGCTCACCTAATCTAGCTCAAAGTATTGGTCTATATAGCCCAGAGCAACTACTCAGCACCTGGCTTATCCATTATGAATCTGGCGGTTACCCTTGGCAAACTTGGTTTGCCCAAGCTGGCGTCACTATGAACAAAGAGTCGGTACAATGGATGGATGTCAGTACTTTTGATCATGCCATGAATGCCGTAATGGCCGGACATGGAGCTTGCTTAGCCTCTGATTCACTGGCTAGTGACTATGTAGATCGAGGATTACTCATCAAGCCCTTTGAAATAGGTATGACACCGGGCATACAATTCAACTTGTTTTATGACGATGAGTCTCCTCGAAGAAAACGAATAGCCGCTTTTGCCAACTGGCTTCACAATGAAATATCCGAATCTACAGGCTCAACCTAATCCCAAAAGTGGCGAACACTTTCTTGTTGAGCCTGCTCTTCTGTTAAACCAATGTCCTCAAGCAGATGAGTAGACAAATCTTCAAGGTGTCGACGAGTGCGATAATTCCTCCACCATACACCAACTTTAGTTAAGAATTTATTTTCCCAAGCTTTCGGCTCTGAGCAGTTTGAATAGCATCTAGAGTTTGAAATATCCATCTTTGTCCCCTTTTCTTGAATTCCACGAATAAATGATTAACTATGAAGCTATATCGCTCAAACGATACAAATTGACTATCAGTTAAGGAAAACTAAAGTGAAGGATCGTCTACCTCCGTTGCAGGGAATCTATTATTTTTATACTGCCGCTCGGCTAGGCAGTTTTAAAGATGCAGCAGCAGAGCTGTATGTCACTGCGGCAGCTATTAGTCAGCAAATTCGGCAACTGGAGGATTTTTTAGGTACCGACCTGTTCCTGCGTCAACATCGCCGAGTAACCTTGACCATGGAAGGTGAAACTCTGTACGCAGAGGCTCAAAGAGGATTTGAGCACTTGCACCGAGGGATACGGCAAATAAACCAAGACCCAAATCCAAACCAACTCTCAATCTCTACATTGCCATCTTTCGCTCAACATTGGCTAGTCCCACGAATAGGCCACTTCAGACAACAAAACCCAGATCTAGAGTTAATGATCGAACCTACGAGTGATCTTGCTGACTTTCAAAATTCGAACATAGATCTGTGTATTCGTTACGGTCCAGGTAACTATCCAAACCTTCATTCAAAGTTACTTATAGAAGAGCTTTTATACCCAGTTTGTCATCCTATATACCAAGAACAGCACAATATTTACGATTTACATGACCTAACTGGAGCCGATCTAATTGAAGACTATTGGCGCGACCTAGATTGGGGGATATGGCTTAAAAATATTGGTCATAAAGCTGCTAAACCTACGCTTAAATACAATGGATCTCACTTTGTGTTAGAGGGGGCGTTAGCCGTTCAAGGCGTCGCATTAGCCAAACATACGTTAGCACAGCGATACATTAACGAGGGCAAGTTGGTGAGGATTGGTAACTTGGCTCAGCGAACCGATTACAATTATTTTCTGTGTGCGCCTAGTGCTTACTTTAAGAGAGAAAAGGTACAGCGCTTCTGCGAGTGGATTTTCAGCCAAGCTGAAGAATGCAAGAAGCTAGACCATCTAGGGCTAGAAATCATTAATAGTCCGAGTCCTAGATAGCTCTTTTGAATTCATTATTTACTAAGTTAATAAAAAAGCCCCTGAAGCTTTCACTTCAGGGGCTTTCAAAGCTATCTAGCTAAAGTAAGAATTACTTCTTAGCTTCGCGCTCTTTAACTTCTGCGATTACTTGCTCAGCAACGTTTGCTGGACAAGCTGCGTAGCGTGCGAATTCCATAGAGAACTGACCACGACCAGAAGTGATAGTACGTAGGTGACCGATGTAACCAAACATTTCTGATAGAGGAACGTCTGCTTTAATACGAACGCCTGTAGTACCAGCTTGTTGGTCTTTGATCATACCACGACGACGGTTAAGGTCACCGATTACGTCACCAACGTTGTCTTCTGGAGTGAATACGTCAACGTTCATGATTGGTTCAAGAAGTTGCGCACCAGCTTTAGGCATAGACTGACGGAATGCGCCTTTAGCAGCGATTTCGTAAGCGATAGCTGAAGAGTCAACTGCGTGGAAACCACCGTCGAATAGTTCAACTTCTACGTCTAGAGTTGGGAAGCCAGCTAGAACACCAGTTTGCATCATAGACGCGAAACCTTTCTCTACTGCAGGCCAGAATTCTTTAGGTACGTTACCACCAACAACTGTTGAAGTGAACGTGAAGCCTGAGTTTGGCTCACCTGGGCGGATACGGTAGTCGATCTTACCGAACTGACCAGAACCACCAGACTGCTTCTTGTGCGTGTAGCTATCTTCAACTGCTTGAGTGATAGTTTCACGGTAAGCTACCTGTGGAGCACCTACTTCTAGCTCAACGCCGTAAGTACGCTTAAGGATGTCTACCTTGATGTCTAGGTGAAGTTCACCCATACCTTTCAGGATAGTTTCACCTGAATCTTCGTCAGTCTCAACTTGGAAAGATGGATCTTCTGCAACCATCTTACCGATAGCGATACCCATCTTCTCTGAACCGCCTTTATCTTTTGGCGTTACAGCGATAGAGATTACTGGTTCTGGGAAGATCATAGCTTCTAGAGTACATTCGTGCTTAGGATCACATAGAGTGTGACCAGTTTGAACGTTCTTCATACCTACGATAGCGATGATGTCACCAGCTTGTGCTTCAGTAAGTTCGTTACGCTCGTCCGCTTGCATTTCACACATACGGCCGATACGTTCAGTTTTACCAGTCGCAGAGTTAAGGATAGTGTCACCCTTCTTCAGACGGCCAGAGTAGATACGAACGAATGTTAGTGCACCAAAACGGTCATCCATGATCTTGAATGCTAGCGCTTTTAGTGGCTCATCTGCAGATACAGTAGCAACTTCGCCAGTTGGCTCACCAGTTTCTGGATCTGTTAGAGGCTGAGGATCAACTTCTGCTGGAGCTGGTAGGTAATCTACAACAGCGTCAAGGATAAGTTGCATACCTTTGTTTTTGAATGCAGAACCACAGAACGTTGGGAAGAACGCTAGGTCACGAGTACCTTTACGGATACAAGCTTTTAGTTGCTCGATAGTTGGCTCTTCGCCTTCCATGTAAGCTTCCATTAGGTCGTCGTCTTGCTCTACAGCAGTTTCAACTAGCTCTTCACGGTACTGTTCTACATCATCAACCATGTCAGCTGGGATGTCTTGAATTTCGTAGTTTTCTGGTAGACCAGTTTCGTCCCAAACGTAAGCTTTACGGTTTAGTACGTCTACAACACCAACGAAATCGTCTTCACGACCGATTGGCAGAGTCATAACTAGTGGGTTAGCGCCTAGTACGTTCTTCACTTGATCAACAACGTTGAAGAAGTCTGCACCCATACGGTCTAGTTTGTTTACGAAGATCAGACGAGCAACTTCTGAGTCGTTCGCGTAACGCCAGTTTGTTTCTGACTGAGGCTCAACACCACCAGAACCACAGAATACACCGATACCACCGTCAAGAACTTTAAGTGAACGGTATACTTCTACTGTAAAGTCAACGTGTCCCGGAGTATCGATTACGTTTAGGCGGTGGCCATTCCACTCACAAGTTACAGCTGCAGACTGGATAGTAATACCACGCTCAGCTTCCTGCTCCATGAAGTCAGTTGTAGACTCACCGTCGTGTACTTCACCAGTTTTGTGGATTTTACCAGTAAGCTTAAGGATACGCTCAGTGGTGGTAGTTTTACCCGCATCAACGTGCGCGAAAATACCAATGTTTCTGTACTTTGATAAATCTGCCATTGTCTTACTCTGTTTATAAGGTATAAATTGCGCGCAGAGTATATCACAATCTGTCAAGACTGATACCCTTGCGTGCTGTTGTCATAAAAAAAACTTTTCTCACCAATATTAGCAGTAAATTCGCCCCTTTTTGGGCTCAAGCTTGCTCATCAGTTAAGTTTTCTCAGAATAAAAATGCTGCTTATATTCATACAAGCAGCATTCTAATGATTGCTTTTGTCCTTAGCTTATCGAGGACAAATTTCCGACTCTGGGAAGAAGAACTCGATTTCACGAGCTGCTGATTCCGGACTATCTGAACCGTGAACTGAATTATAGCGCATGCTGACAGCGTAATCTGCGCGAATTGTACCGCAAGCCGCTTCTTCAGGGTTTGTTTTGCCCATCAGCTCACGATAACGTGCAATTGCATTTTCACCTTCTAACACCTGAACCATGATCGGTCCTGATGTCATAAATTCTTTTAGTGCAGGGAAAAACTCTTTGCCTTCATGTTCTGCGTAAAAGCCACTTGCTTGCTCTTCGGTTAGGTGAACCATTTTAGCGGCAATGATCTGTAGACCCGCTTTCTCAATGCGATGATAGATTTCACCAATCAAGTTACGTTCTACTGCATCGGGCTTAACGATAGAAAAAGTTCTTTCTAGAGCCATAAGGTATCCTTTCGTTTTCTCTTGTTTTGATAAAGAAGAGGCTCTGCGGCCTCTTAATCATTAAATTACTTGTTTGCTTGCTGGATCAATAAACCTGCTAGGCTACGGACTCCAACTCCTGTCGCACCTGCTGCCCACTTGTCTGTCGCTGACTTGCGGTAAGTCGCGGCACAATCAAAGTGCAACCAACCTTTTGTGTAGTCTTCCACAAAGTAAGATAGGAAAGCCGCTGCAGTGCTTGCACCCGGAGAGTAATCACCGCTGCTGATGTTAGACAAATCAGCGAAGTTTGATGGCAACATACCTCTGTGGAAGTCAGCCAAAGGCAAAGGCCATAGACCTTCTTTCTCTTCACGTGCCGCCGTCAATGCTTGGTGAGAAAGCTCATCATCAAAACTCATTAGCGCATGGTAGTCATTACCTAATGCATTCTTCGCAGCACCTGTTAGCGTTGCACAGTCAATGATCAGTTCTGGATTTTGCTCACTCGCATAAATAAGACCGTCAGCTAAAACTAGACGACCTTCCGCATCCGTATTCATGATCTCAACCGTCTTACCATTTTTATAGGTAATGATGTCACCAAGCTTAAGTGCGCGGCCAGAAATCATATTCTCTGCACAACATAGGATTAGCTTCACGCGCTTATTTAAACCACGCATGATCGCCAGACCTAGACCACCAGTAATGGTACCTGAGCCACCCATATCTGCTTTCATGGCCGTCATAAAACCAGAAGGTTTGATGCTGTAACCACCAGAATCAAAAGTAATACCTTTACCCACTAAACAAGCAAACACTGGCGCGTTTTCATCACCTGTCGGGTTAAAGTCAAGCTGCAACATTGCCGACGTGCGGTCTGAACCTCGGCCTACGGCGTAAATACCTTGCCAACCTTCAGCCAGAAGATCTTTATCTTTTACAATACGAGCTTTAACCGTACCTTCTGGCGCCACAGATTTAATAAATTCTGCCGCCATCGTTGCCAATTGGCGAGGTGCAACTTCTTCGGCTGTTTTGTTGATAATATCGCGAGTGAAATCAGTCGCTTTAATACGAGCAGTAAGCTCTAGTTGCTCGGTTTCAGCAAGCGCGCACCACTCAAACTGATTTGCTTTTTTAGGGCCACGATAACCTTGGTGGAAAGCCCACACACTTTCCAAATCCCAGCCTTCACCAGCGAGCGAGACTGAAGCGATACCTTGACCATCAAGCTTACGGGCGGCCCTCTGAATTACACCAAGATCGTCTCCTTCACCTAGGTGAATTGTTGCACCACTATCAGAGAATGAAAGAATTGCTTTATCACCCCAGTGTGGAGCAGCTACATTTTGGCTTAGAAATACTGACATCTGTGTAGACATGGTTTCTCCTTGTCTGTATCGGCGCTGCCTACGCCTTTTTCTATTCACTCAGGGATGTTAACACTTTAATGTTAAATTGATAAAAAAACGGACCCAAAGGTCCGTTATTTTTAGTAAATTTTGTTAACTGCGAGGGGTTTCCCGTTTGGGTTAATCCATTTCATCCATCCAACACAGGATCACAGCTTCTAAAATTTTTTCGTTTGAACGATTAGGCTCATCATCAAACTCTTCTAGTTCGAGAATCCATTGATGAAGATCGGTAAAACGTACCGTTTTCGGATCTATCTCTGGAAACTTATCACATAGCTCAATAGCAATATCGCGTGAATCGGTCCATTTCATTGCTTACTTTCCTATTCGATGATTTATTTATGATTTTAGTCTTATCGCTAAATACAGTTTCGCCAAATTAATGGTCTTCTGATGCGTGGTTTAACGTGTACTTTGGAATTTCCACTACTAGATCTTCATCAGCAACTTTTGCTTGGCAACCTAGGCGAGACTCAGGCTCTAGACCCCACGCTTTGTCTAACATGTCATCTTCAAGCTCATCACTCTCTTCAAGAGAGTCAAAACCTTCACGAATAACTACGTGGCATGTTGTACATGCACATGACTTCTCACACGCATGCTCAATACCGATACCATTTTTCAGCGCCACATCTAAAACTGTGTCACCTGTATTAGCTTCAAGCACCGCACCTTCTGGGCATAGGTCTTCATGTGGTAATACAATAATCTTAGGCATAACTAGTTCTCTTAAATATCATCTACTGACTGACCAGACAGTGCAGCTCGAATTGATTTATCCATACGACGTGATGCGAAATCTTGGCTCGCTTTGTCTGTGTCTTTGATGCCTTGTTCAATAGCATCTGCACTATCACCATTACGAAGTTCAATAAGAGCTTCGATTGCTTTTAACAGTGCTTGTCGTTCTTCTTCAGATAGAAGTTCATCGCCATCGGCTTGCATTGCTGCAATTAACCCTTCGATCACGCGATCTGCTTCAACACGCTGCTCAGCTAGTGCGCGAGCCAACATATCATCTTTTGCGTGAGTCATAGAATCTCGAAGCATGTTCGCGACTTCATCATCACTTAATCCATACGATGGCTTCACTTGAATTTCAGACTGAACACCAGTGCTCTTTTCCATCGCGGTGACTGACAGTAGACCGTCAGCATCAACTTGGTAAGTCACACGAATATGCGCAGCACCAGCCGCCATTGCAGGGATACCTTTTAGTGAGAATCGAGCCAGAGAGCGGCAATCATCAACCATTTCACGTTCACCTTGCACAACGTGTACACTCATCGCCGTTTGGCCATCTTTGAACGTGGTAAATTCCTGTGCTCGAGCAACTGGGATCGTGGTGTTTCGAGGAACGATTTTCTCGACTAGTCCCCCCATGGTTTCAATACCAAGAGACAGTGGAATAACATCCAGAAGCAGCATCTCAGAATCTGGTTTATTGCCAGCTAAGATATCGGCTTGGATACCAGCACCGATCGCGACAACTTCATCAGGGTTAATGCTTGTCAGCGGTTTACGATCAAAGAAATCACCCACCATTTCACGAACAAGAAGCGTACGAGTTGAGCCGCCAACCATCACGACTTCTAGAACTTCATCTGAGTCAACTTCTGCATCTTTTAATGCACGTCGACATGACATCAGTGTTTTCTTCACCAATGGACGGATAAGGTCTTCAAACTCTTCACGGCTAACACTGCCTTTCCAACCGAAGACGTCAACTGAAACGTTATCCATCTCAGAGAAAGCAATCTTAGTCTCCGCTGCGATGTTGAGTAACACGCGAGTCTTTTCAGGAGATAATGGTGCTTCAAGGCCAGCTTGCTCCATCAAGTGTTCAGCAAGTAAGTGGTCAAAGTCATCACCACCTAACGCAGAGTCACCGCCAGTCGCCAATACTTCAAACACACCTTTAGACAAACGAAGGATTGAAATATCAAACGTACCACCGCCTAAATCGTAAACGGCAATAACACCTTCTTGGCCAGAATCTAAACCATAGGCAATAGCCGCAGCGGTTGGTTCATTCAATAAACGTAGAACGTGCATACCTGCCAACTTAGCGGCATCTTTTGTACCAGCACGCTGCGCATCATCAAAATAGGCAGGAACTGTAATCACAACACCTGCAAGCTCACCGCCTAAAGTTTGCTCTGCACGTTGACCTAAAGACTTAAGGATATCAGCAGAAACTTCAATCGGGTTCTTATCGCCCACTTGAGTTTCCAGAACAGGTAAACCGTTGTCGCTTGATTTAAATTGGTAAGGCAAGTTTGGGTAGCGCTTTTGGATGTCATCCAAAGAACGACCCAGTAAGCGTTTTACTGAAATAATTGTGTTTGATGGGTCTTGCTCAGATAACGATTTCGCAGCTTGACCAACAATAGGTGTGTCGCCCGAATAATTTACAACTGAAGGCAGAATACTCTGACCATGTTCATCTTTTAAGGTTGCCGCATCGCCACTACGCACCGATGCAACTAAAGAGTTTGTAGTACCTAAATCGATACCCGCTGCAAGTTTATGCTCATGAGGAGCCGAGCTTTGACCCGGTTCCGCAATTTGAAGTAATGCCATGAGTGGTCCTTGTGATTCTCTAGCCGAGGAGCTTGTCTTCCACTAGTTCGATTTCGTGTTTTAATTTAGAGATAAACTTTAGCTTACGCACGCACTCTGCTGCTTGAGTCCATAGTGCGTCATTCAATTCTTGTTCAACCTGGGCAAGGTGTTGTTTAAACATCTTGCTCACTTTTCCTTCAAAATCGAACAGCGCATCTTCTGGTTCGGAGCTATTAGCAATATCTTCCAGTTCTTCACGTAATTCCATCTGTTCCATTAAGAACATAGGATCTTGCATAGTCTGCTGTTCACCGCGAATTTCCACGCCATTAATTGACAGAATATATTCAGCACGAGAGATAGGACTCTTAAGCATCTGATACGCATCATTGATTTCAGCTGCTTTCTGAACCGCCATCAAACGGTCGCGCTCTGAAGCAGTCGCAAATCTGTCTGGGTGAAATTGTTTTTGAAGTTCACGGAACTGTGAAGAAAGAAGGCTACCATCCAGCTTAAACTGACTTGGTAGCCCAAATAATTCAAAGTAATTCATTTCGAATTCGGTCCTTGGTAAGTAACCTGTGAGCAAGAGGCCCACAGGCGCTATCAATTAAACGTTGAAGCTTTCACCACAACCACATTCGCTCTTAGCATTTGGGTTATTAAACTCAAACCCTTCGTTCAAGCCTTCTTTAACGTAGTCAAGCTCAGTACCGTCCAAATAAACCAGGCTCTTTTGGTCAATAATCACCTTAACGCCTTCATGTTCGAATACTGAATCTTCTTCGTTTAGCTCGTCAACAAACTCAAGCACATAAGCCATGCCAGAACAGCCTGTCGTCTTTACACCCAAGCGGAGACCGATGCCTTTGCCTCGGTTATCTAGGAATGTCCTAACGCGACTTGCCGCGGTTTCTGTCATTGTGATGGCCATACTGCACCTTAGTTTGTCTATGTTGCGAATGAAATAGGAGGATTAACCTCCTATTATATACAGATTACTTATTCTTGGTGTTTTTTCTTGTAGTCAGCAACGGCTGCTTTAATTGCATCTTCAGCAAGAATCGAACAGTGAACTTTCACTGGTGGAAGTTCTAGCTCTTCTGCAATTTCTGCGTTTTTGATTGCAGCTGCTTCATCAATGCTCTTGCCTTTAACCCATTCAGTTACAAGTGAGCTTGAAGCTATTGCACTGCCACAACCGTAAGTTTTAAATTTTGCATCTTCGATAATACCTTCCGGTGTTACCTTAATTTGCAGTTTCATAACGTCGCCACAAGCTGGTGCACCAACCATGCCGCTACCAACTGCTGGGTCTTCTTTGTCAAAAGAACCAACGTTACGTGGGTTCTCGTAGTGATCGATTACTTTTTCGCTATATGCCATGATAATTTACCTCGAATCCTCTATTAATCTTTGGGAATAACCAGTGATTAGTGGTGAGCCCACTCAACCGTATCTAGGTCGATTCCTTCCTTGTACATATCCCATAGAGGAGACATGTCACGCAGCTTAGTTACTGCTGTACGAATTTGTTCGATTGCGTAGTCAATTTCTTCTTCTGTTGTGAAGCGACCGAAAGAGAAACGAACTGAACTGTGTGCTAATTCGTCATTTAGACCAAGAGCACGAAGAACGTAAGATGGTTCTAGACTTGCTGATGTACAAGCACTGCCTGACGATACGGCTAGATCTTTCAGAGACATAAGCAGTGACTCGCCTTCAACGAAAGCAAAGCTAACGTTTAGGTTATGTGGTACACGCTGCTCTAGATCACCATTCACTGTAACGGCTTCAAGATCTTTTACGCCATCAAGAAGGCGGTTGCGAAGCGCAAGTGCGTGGTCAAAGTCCTTCTGCATATCTTCTTTAGCAATACGGAAAGCTTCACCCATGCCCACGATTTGGTGAGTTGGAAGCGTGCCCGAACGGAAACCACGCTCGTGACCACCACCGTGCATTTGTGCTTCTAGACGAATACGAGGTTTACGGCGTACATATAGGGCGCCAATACCTTTCGGGCCATAGATTTTATGAGCAGACATAGAGATGAGGTCAACTTTCATCTCTTGCACGTCAATAGGTAGCTTACCAGCAGATTGCGCAGCATCAACGTGGAATACAACTTTACGCTCACGGCAGAGTTCACCGATTGAAGCGATATCTTGGATTACACCAATTTCATTGTTCACATGCATGATAGAAACAAGAACAGTGTCATCACGCATTGCCGCTTCTAGCTTCTTAAGATCAATAAGACCATTTGATTCTGGTTCTAGATAAGTAACCTCAAAACCTTCACGCTCAAGCTGACGACATGGATCCAGAACCGCTTTGTGTTCTGTTTTACAAGTAATAACGTGCTTGCCTTTCTTAGAGTAGAAGTGCGCTGCACCTTTGATTGCAAGGTTGTCAGACTCGGTAGCACCAGATGTGAATACGATTTCGCGTGGGTCTGCATTCAAAAGGTCTGCGATTTGTTCGCGCGCAGTATCTACTGCTTCTTCTGCCTGCCAGCCGTAACGGTGTGAACGTGACGCTGGGTTGCCAAACGTACCGTCCATAGTCATGTACTGAACCATTTTTTCAGCTACACGAGGATCAACAGGACAGGTCGCTGAATAATCTAAATAAATAGGCAGTTTCATTTTCTACTCCAATGTAACAGGCAAACCGCTTAAGAGCGGACGTTTACACCGATGGGTGCGGTGCTTGTATTTTTATTTGCAAACCCATGGTTCACCGCAAGATCTAAGTCTTGGCGGTCAGAAATTTCTAGCACTTCATTGTCTTTCATCAACTCCCCAAGAGTGATGTTATTCAAGAAGTCACTGATTCGTGAACTCAAATCACGCCACAGTGTATGTGTTAGGCATCGAGAACCACCTTGGCAGTCTCCTTTGCCATTACACTTTGTCGCATCGACAGATTCGTCAACAGCTGCGATCACAGTTCCAATCGCAATCGAGTATGCGTCTTCGCCTAGTCGGTAACCACCACCCGGCCCTCGCACACTCGCTACTAAACCAGCTTTACGTAACTTCGAGAAAAGCTGCTCTAGATAAGATAAAGAGATACCTTGACGTTCTGAAATATCTGCCAGAGGTACAGGGTTTTGTTGCGAATGCAGAGCCACATCTAACATGGCTGTCACTGCGTATCTTCCTTTAGATGTAAGTCTCATATAACACCATATCCACACCGTTTATGTGGTATGAATTTTTTCATACCTGACTGTTTTGGTCAAGTATTTAATTGACTATTTTAGTCAGGTATTTAACCCTTATATCTAAATGGTTAATTCTATTTAGAGATACGCTTCTCAATAGAAGTCAAAATACCGCGTAAGATATTGAGCTCCTGGGCTTCAGGACGTGCTCGATTGAAAAGTCGGCGTAGCTTGTTCATTACTTTGCCAGGCTGATCTTCATTGATAAATTGGGTATTAGTTGCCACTTTTTCAAGGTGTTCAAAGAACAATTCCAATTCTTTATGTCTTGGGTACTCGCTTTGTTCCTTAACTTCATATTGGCTTTGCTCACGTTCTAAGTAGGCCATACGAATTTCATAGCTTAAGGTTTGCACAGCCATCGCCAAGTTGAGCGAGCTATACTCAGGATTTGCCGGGATACAAACATGGTAGTGGCATGTCTGTAACTCTTCATTCGTTAACCCCGTACGTTCGCGGCCAAACACAAGTGCAACTGGAGAGCTCTCACCTTCTTCAACAAACTTAACGCCACATTCTCGTGGTTCAAGCATAGGCCACTCTAAAGTTCGGGAACGAGCACTAGACCCGACAACAAGAGCACAGTCCTCTACCGCTTCAGCTAGGGTATTCACAATTACGGCATTCTCGGCGATATCTCCCGCTCCGGCAGCCAATGCTAATGCTTGCTCATCAACGCTACATTGCGGGTCAACTAAGACTAAATTAGAGAGCCCCATGACTTTCATAGCACGAGCTGCTGAGCCAATATTGCCCGAGTGAGAAGTCCCGACGAGGACAACTTTTACATTGTTAAGCATTGATGAGTTCCAAGAGAGATTTAAAGCCGCAAGATAGTATCATATACCTGACTAAAATGGTCAGACCCTTTCAATGAATAAAGTTAAAAGTGCAAAAATTAACCACTTCCATTTGGCAATATATCTGGTATACTGCCGCCCGTTTTTCTGTTCTTTAACATCCGTTGGGAAATTAGTATGCATCCAATGCTTAATATCGCTATTCGTGCTGCACGAAAAGCAGGCAATCATATTGCTAAATCTTTAGAAAATGCTGAGAAGATCGAATCAACTCAGAAAGGCACGAACGACTTTGTTACTAACGTAGACAAAGAAGCAGAAGCTATCATCATCGATACTATTAAAGCGTCATACCCTGAACACTGTATTGTGGCAGAGGAAAACGGCGTTATCGAAGGCAAAGATAAAGAAGTACAATGGATCATCGACCCACTGGATGGCACTTCAAACTTTGTAAAAGGTTTACCACACTTTTCTGTATCCATCGCTGTTCGCTTTAAAGGCAAAACAGAAGTTGCTTGTGTTTACGACCCAATGCTAAACGAGCTATTCACAGCTCAACGTGGAGCTGGCGCTCAACTAAACAATGCACGTATCCGTGTTAAGCAACTTAAAGATCTTCAAGGTACTGTTCTAGCGACAGGTTTCCCATACAAACAAAAGCAGCACTCTGAATCTTACTTCAAGATCATGTCTGCTCTATTTGTAGATTGTGCTGACTTCCGTCGCACTGGTTCAGCGGCTCTAGACCTATGTTATGTTGCTGCAGGCCGTGTAGATGGTTTCTTCGAGCTAGGCCTTAAGCCATGGGATATTGCTGCAGGCGAACTAATCGCTCGTGAAGCAGGCGCGATCATCACAGATTTCGCAGGTGGTACTGACTACATGAAGTCAGGTAACGTTGTTGCTTCTAGCGCTCGTGGCGTTAAAGGCATGCTTAAGCATATCCGTGAAAACGGTAACGAAGCAATGCTTAAGTAATCCAGCTCCCGTCACAGCTGAATACCAAAAGCCCGCTCATAGAGCGGGTTTTTTTGTACCTAACACTTGCTGCTTGCCCTCTGCTTATTCGCAATGACTCTACTAGATTCACTTCACTATCTATTGCTGCTTTTCATATACCAACACTTAAGCTGATTTTAAGTATGATACTTATTCTAGAGCCTTGCATAGTGACTATTTGGGGGAGGTGGCGATACCGAGAGAAATAATCTCAGCGCATTCTTTTGAGATCTTGTGAAATTCCCCCGACTACTCACTAGTGGCGAGAGATGTATAGACAGGTCGCAGCACCTATGTTTGAAAACATGTGGCCTAATACACCAGTGATCTAGATAGGTGCCCCAAAGATATGCATGTTCAACGCAGGCTTTGTCGTGGAAGGACTAGGAGAATCTATGGAGCTTAGAGTTGAAGCTGGAAATATATTAATCACCAATACAAAAAAGCCCCAGTCTTTCGACTAGAGCCTTAAATATGGCAGGGATGGACCGGGCTGGCGCTCCAGAGATTCGACTGAGCTGGCATGCCAGCTCCCAACACGAGCGGTTTCTGGTAAGTCTAGGAGTCCGCTGCTTGGCTAATTGAATACTTCAATATCAAAAAGCAAAATGGCTCCAGTCTTTCGACTAGAGCCTTAAATATGGCAGGGGTGGACCGGGCTGGCGCTCCAGAGATTCGACTGGGCTGGCATTCCAGCTCCCAACACGCGCTGTTTCTGATAAGTCGAGGAATCCGCTGATCTGTCAATTGAATACTTCAATATTAAAAAGCAAAAAGGCTCCAGTCTTTCGACTAGAGCCTTAAATATGGCAGGGGTGGAGAGATTCGAACTCCCAACACGCGGATT